>CAMWMS010000001.1 GCA_947175435.1 uncultured Lachnospiraceae bacterium
TTTTATACACAGCATGGCGTGCAGCAGGGAAAAGAGCATGCCGCCTAAGAAGGCAAACAGCATCGCCAGATAAAAAGGGATCGGCGAGTTGCCCGCAAAATACTGTGCGATGCAGACAGCAAAAAGCGCGCCGCAGAAAGCGCCGAAGCCCTGCAGACCTTCAATGGCAAGATTCGTGATACCGCTACGCTCGCAGTAGATACCGCCGATGGCCATGATAAACAGTGGAAGAGCAAAAGATAAACCGTCTATAATGATTGTGTTCATTTAGTTGTCCTCCTTCCATCTGTTGACTTTGTATTTAACATAAGCGCCGCATGCGCTGAAAAGAAGTATAATTCCCGTTATTGCGGAAGCGATCTCAGCCTGTACGCCGGAAGCGGAATTCATATAAGTACTTCCCTTCGAAATGACCGTGATCAGGAAGGAAGAGAAGATGATGCCGATGGGGGAGCTGTTGCCGAGGAGCGCTACCGCGATGGCATCATAGCCTGTGCTGACGAGCACCTTAGGCTGGATGGAAGCAAAATATCCCATGTAGTAGGTGACACCTGAAAGTCCTGCAAATCCGCCAGAAAGCATCATGGCGAGCACTCTGGTGCGTCCGACCCGTATTCCTGCGTATTCTGCGGCACGAGTGCTGCTTCCCACGGCTTTGATCTCGAAGCCGAGAATGGTTTTATTCAAGAGAAAAGCAGTAACTGCAATACCGACAGTCGCCAGAAGGATTCCCAGAGGAATATCCATCTTGTAATCACCGATCACCACATCCACCAATGTCAACCGGCCGGCAGCACCTACATTTTTGGACTGTCTGGAGACGGGGTCCACATAAAAGGTGTTGATGAGAAAACTGATTACATACTGGAAAATATAGTTAAACATGATTGTGGACACGACTTCATTGATATTGAAGCGGTGCTTGAGCCAGCCGACCAATGCGCCTGCCAGTGCGCCTACGGCGAAACCGATCAGAACCGCCAGAGGCTTTGCCACGACAGCCGGAAGATCTGAGTAGCCGATCAGGATAGTAGCCGTAAATCCGGCAGCTAACATCTGTCCCGATACGCCGATGTTGAACAGACCGGCTTTCAGGGCGATCAGAACCGCCAGCGCGGCAAAAAGCATCGGGGTCAGCGCGTTTAAGAAGCTGGTAAAATCGGTAATCATGCCCTTGTGCCCCGCGTAGGAAGCCTTGGGAGCCAGACCGGAACCCTGCAGCAGATTGTAATACGCCTTGAAAGGGTTGCTGCCGAGAAGCGCTATGACGATAAGGCCGAAGATCAGGCTGAGCACGATTGTAAAAACGGGAATCATATATTGCTGCCGCTTCTCATGTCCGATGGTTTGTAACGTCAGTTTATGTATGATGTTATTTTTATTCTTTTTCATGGCGACCTCCTACTCCCATCATGAATTCGCCGACCTGCGACGGTGTGAGCTCTCTGGCATCGGCGATCTTCTGGATCTCTCCGTTATAGATGACGCCGATGGTGTCCGCCAGGTTCATGACCTCGTCCAGTTCCAGCGAGATCAGCAGGATGGCTTTGCCCTTGCTTCTCTCGCCGATGATCTGTTTATGAATATTCTCGATCGCGCCGATATCCAGACCGCGGGTAGGCTGCACGAAGATGGTCAGGGAAGAACCGAGTTCGATCTCTCTGGCAATGATAGCCTTCTGCTGGTTACCGCCGCTCATGGAGCGGACGATCGTGTCATTGCCCTGACTGCTGCGGATATCGTATTTGTCGATCAGCTTGTCGCCGTATGTAGTGAATTCATCGGTTTTGATGACCCCCTTACGGGAAAAAGGTTCCTCGAAATAATTCTTGAGCGCCAGATTGTCCGAGAGGGTAAAATCCATCACAAGTCCCACGTTGTGGCGGTCTTCCGGAATATAGGAAATACCTGCCAGATTTCGCTTGCGGATTGAGTAGGAAGTGATATCCGCGCCGTTTAACGTGACGGTTCCGCGGGTCGGTTTGATCAGTCCGGCGATGGCATCCGCCAGTTCGATCTGCCCGTTGCCTGAGACACCGGCCACAACGAAGATTTCCCCTTCCCTGACGGAAAAAGAGACATCCTTTACGACTTCATATTTGTCTTCATTGCATACGGTCAGGTGTTCCACCCGCAGCACTTCCTTACCGTATTGCGGTTCGGGCTTGTCCACGGTAAAGCTGACTTCGCGCCCTACCATCAGATTAGCCATCGTCTTGGTATCCGTAGTGGCTACGTCTAACACGTCGATGAGTTTGCCGCGGCAGAGAATGGCACAGCGGTCAGCAATCTTTTTAATCTCTTCTAATTTATGTGTGATCAGGATAATGGTCTTGCCGTCGTCCCGCAGACTTCTGATGATTTCCAGAAGAAATTCGATTTCCTGCGGAGTAAGCACGGCGGTAGGTTCGTCGAAAATGAGAATCTCCGCCTCGCGGTAGAGCATCTTGAGAATCTCTACGCGCTGCTGCATGGAGACATTGACCTGCTCGATTACCTTGGTGGGGTCTACTTCGAGACCGAACTTACGGGATAAGGCAAGGATGTCCTCATTCGCTTTCTTAATGTCTACAGACTTGAAGAGTCCTAATGTCTTCTTTATGGGTTCCATTCCCAGAATGATGTTTTCGGCAATGGTATAGTTGCTCACCAGCTTAAAATGCTGGTGCACCATGCCGATATTCAGTTTGGTCGCGTGGTTAGGAGACTGGATTTTGACCTTCTCACCGCGGATGATGATCTCGCCCTCGTCCGGCTCGTACATGCCGAACAGCATACTCATCAGAGTGGACTTGCCGGCGCCGTTCTCGCCGAGGAGTGCATAGATCTCGCCTTTTTTTACCTGGATGGACACGTCGTCATTTGCCACGATACCGGGAAAACGCTTCGTGATGTGATTCATTTCGATAATGTAATCTGACATGCGTTGACCTCGCTTTACTGGAAGTGTGTGCTTTCTTCCGCAAAAAAGTCTAGCGGGCACTAAGCTTATGAATAATTTCGCTGGATACCCACGTTTTTGAAAGGCGGTCGCGCAGAGGAAAGATAATATCTACGGAGCCGCGCTTTCGCTCCGCAAAAAGCGTAACAGGTGCTAAACTCGTGAGAAACCTCGTTAAGCACTGACGCTTTTTGAGGGGCTCCTTAAGATATTAACTTCCCTCTGCGCTTAGGCATTGAATTATTTGCGGATTATATTGCTTTTTTATATACTTATAGAATAAGGCAAAATAAAAAAGGCTGCAAGGGAAATTTACCTTACAGCCTTATATTACGTTCTAAACTACGTAGTGGGTATCGGCAAGAATGTAAGCGAAGCGACATTCCCGCGACTTATATTACGTAAAAATACTTCGGCAAGAATGTAAGCGAAGCGACATTCTTGCGATTTAGCTGCGTAGCAGCTAAATCACCTACCATGTGAAATCATCCGGGGTTACGCCGTTGAAGTTAGCGGCAGGAACGATTGCGCCGGATTTTACTGACTCGTATGCAGCATCGATCTTGGAAATGGTGTCTGCGGATAACTGGCAGCGGCCGTCTGCATTTACATAGCCTGTGGAGTCTGTGTCAGCCTGCAGAGTTACGTTGGCACCCTTGAAGGAACCGTCTACTACTGCATTTAAGGCACGCTCTACATTCAAGTGCATTACTTTCAGCGCGGATGTCAGAACTACGTTGGAATCACCGTTTGCGCCGTCGTCATACTGGTCTACGTCACAACCGATAAAATATACGCCGTCAGCTTCTTTAACTGCTGTCAGTACACCGTTACCGGAAGCGCCTGCTGCAACGAAGATGACATCAACACCTTCGGCGATCAGTGCGTTACCTACGACTTTACCTGTTGCCTCGTCGGCAAAAGAACCGACGTAGTTACCGCCTACGTTGGCGCCGGTCACGTCTGTGCCTGCATAGGAAGGAAGCTCTACGATCTCGGCATTAGTGCCCTCGGTCTCATTTGCGTATTTCACACCGCATTCAAAACCGTACTGATAGTTTACATTGGAAGGATATGCGATACCGTTGACAACGGCTACCTTGCCGGTGGTTGTCTCAAGAGCGGCAGCCATACCTGCGAAGAAACCGGATTCCTGCTCTGCGAAGCACATAGCGTAGATATTGTCTACCGTTACTTCGTTGCCTTCTGCGTCAGAAGGGAAGGAGTCTACCAGAACGAATTTCACATCGGGGTTTTCTTCTGCAATTGTGGAGATTCCAGCAAACTGGAATCCGCAGCAAACGATTACATCGTAGTCCGCAACAATGTCAGCGACTGCCTGTACGGCTGCCGTCACATCACCGGTTGTCTCCTGTACCGGTGTTACGGTGCAGTCGGGGTGGCTCGCGATAAATGTCATGATACCGTTATAGTTGTCTTCATTGAAAGAACCGTCATCTACGCCGGAAGGACTGCTGACGATCGCGATTTTAAGCGCTGCATCGGAAGATTCTGCCGGAGCGGCTTCATCGTTTCCTTCTGCTTCTGTGTCTGCTGCTGCCTCAGGCTCGTTATCTGCCGTATCGTTTGCGGCGTCTGTTGCTGTATCTTCTGTCGTCGTATCATTTGCGGAAGACTGGGCATTGCCATTGCCGCAGCCTGCAAGTGAAAGAACCATAACAGAAGAAAGGATCAGTGCTAATACTTTCTTTTTCATAAATATTCTCCTCTCTGTATGTGGGCATGTCCTATTATAAATAGGAAGAAAAGGGAATTCTTCCGGAAGAAAAAAGAATCCTTCTGCTTCTTGTAACAGGGACATGCTGTAATATTCTATAATATTAGCATTGACCGCAGATAAAAACAACTCCCTTTTTTCATAAAAACACTATAGAAAAAATATAAAACTCTTGTGAATTTTTCGTGATCTTTCTTGACATTAAAAAATATTTGCATAATGATATATAGGTGGGATTTATTGGAATGACGAAGAGACGGGCTGATAATTAAGAAATTTGGCCGGTTTTTGTCAGGAAAGGAGCAGAGCTAATCAATATGATCAAAACATTAGCGGCACAGATTAAAGAATTTAAGAAGGCATCCGTGCTGACACCTATTTTTATGATAATGGAGGTTGTCTTTGAGACGCTGATTCCACTCTTGATGGCATCGATCATCGATGATGGTGTGGAAGCAGGCGATATGCGCCATATCTATATCGTGGGCGGCTTAATGGTCGGGGCGGCGCTGTGCGGACTCTTCTGCGGCGTCATGGGCGGTAAATACGGCGCCAGGGCATCTACCGGTTTTGCCCGTAATCTGCGTAAGGCCATGTTTGACAACATACAGACATTTTCTTTTTCCAATCTGGATAAGTTCAGTACGGCGGGACTGGTCACCAGGCTGACCACGGACGTGACGAATGTGCAAATGGCGTACCAGATGCTTCTACGTATCTGTTTCCGTGCACCGATCAGCATGATCTGCGCCATGTCCATGGCATTTATGATCAATACCAGACTGGCTTCGGTGTATATGATAGCACTTGTGCTGTTGGCGATCGTGCTCTTTTTTATTATAACCAGAGCGATGAAGTACTTCCAGATGGCATTCCCGAAGTATGACGAACTTAATGCTTCCGTGCAGGAGAATGTCAGCGCGATCCGTGTTGTCAAGGCTTATGTCAGGGAAGATTACGAGACTTCCAAGCTCAAGAAAGCCAGTCAGGCTATCTATGATATTTTCATAAAAGCGGAGAAAAACGTGGTGCTGAATATGCCGGTTATGCAGTTTACTGTCTATACTTGTATCCTGTTAATCAGCTGGATGGGCGCCAGAATGATCGTGCAGAATGAGCTGACCACCGGTGCATTGATGAGTCTGATGGCATACTGTATGAATATCCTGATGAGCCTGATGATGGTTGCCATGATCTTCGTTATGATGAGCATGAGTATTGCCAGTGCAAGGCGTATCAGTGAAGTGCTGAATGAAAAGAGCGATCTGACTAATCCGGTCAATCCTGCCTATGAGGTGGCAAGCGGGGAGATCGAATTTAAGAATGTTGAGTTTTCCTATTATGAAGATAAGAGCAAGGCGATACTGCACGATATTAATCTTAAGATCAATGCAGGCGAGACAGTGGGAATACTCGGCGGAACAGGCAGTTCCAAAACAAGTCTGGTCAACCTGATCAGCCGCCTGTACGATGTATCTGCGGGGTCTGTCATGGTAGGCGGCCGCGATGTGCGGGAGTATGACATGGAAAGCCTGCGTAATCAGGTAGCGGTAGTGCTGCAGAAGAATGTATTGTTTTCAGGAACGATTCTGGATAACCTCAGATGGGGAGACGAGAATGCCACGGAAGAGGAATGTAAGCGGGTGTGCCGGCTTGCCTGTGCGGACGAATTTATCGAGAAGATGCCGGAGGGCTATAACACTTACATAGAACAGGGCGGTACGAATGTGTCCGGTGGGCAGAAACAGCGTCTCTGTATTGCGAGGGCGCTGCTCAAGAAACCGAAGATACTGATTCTTGACGACAGCACCAGCGCCGTGGATACGGCTACGGATGCCAGAATAAGGAAGGCTTTTGCAGAGGAAATTCCGGAGACGACCAAGCTGATCATTGCCCAGCGTGTGTCCAGCGTGCAGAATGCCGACCACATCATCGTCATGGAGGACGGACGCATCAACGGCTACGGAACACACGAGGAATTGCTTGAGAGTAACGAGATCTATCGTGAAGTATATGAATCCCAGACCAGCGGCGGCGGGGATTTCGATGAGAAAGTTGAGGTGGTATAATGCCGGGACCAATGCATGGCAGAATGCCTAAAGGAAAAAGAATAGAAAATCCGGGAAAGGTTTTTAAACGGCTGATGAAGTATGTGGCGAAAAGTTATGCGCCCCATCTGATCATTGTTGCCATATTGATCTTCGTCAGTGTATTGGCGAATGTACAGGGGACAATGTTTATCCAGAGCCTGATCGATGACTATATAACACCGATGCTGACGACGGATGTGCCGGATTATCATCCCCTTGCAATGGCGATTCTTAGGGTAGCAGGATTCTACGCCATCGGCGTAGCGGCGGCTTACACATATAACAGGCTTATGATCAATGTGACGCAGGGGGTTCTCAGAAATTTGAGAGATGACTTGTTTACTCATATGCAGACGCTTCCTATTAAATATTTTGATACGCATGCCCACGGAGACATTATGTCGGTTTATACCAATGACACCGATACGATCCGGCAGATGGTGAGCCAGAGTATGCCCCAGATATTCAACAGTACGATTACCATTGTCAGCGTACTGATCAGTATGATCGTTCTGAGCGTGCCGCTTACTCTGGTGACGCTTGTCATGGTGGCAGTCATGCTTGTTGTTACGAAGAAGACGGCGGGATTAAGCGGAAGTTATTTCTTACAGCAGCAGAAAGATCTGGGTAAAGTCAACGGATTTATAGAAGAGATGATGGAAGGACAGAAAGTAGTGAAAGTCTTCTGTCACGAAGAGGAAAATATCAGACGGTTTAATGAATTGAACGATAACCTTTACCACAGCGCGGATAAGGCAAACTATCTGGTCAATATCGTAGGACCGGTCAATATGCAGCTTGGTAATGTAAGTTACGTGATATGTGCGATTGTCGGCGGAGTACTGGCGATATCGGGGATTTCCGGATTATCTCTGGGGGCGCTTGCCAGTTTCCTGACCTTTAATAAGAGTTTTAATATGCCGATTAACCAGGTGAGTCAACAATTCAACTCCATTGTAATGGCGATGGCGGGTGCGGAGCGTATCTTTAAGATGATGGATGAGGTGCCGGAGACGGACGAAGGCTATGTGACCCTTGTCAATGTCAGGGAAGAAGGCGGCAGACTTGTGGAGAGTGCGGAACGTACCGGACGCTGGGCATGGCGGCACGAACATCAGGCAAATCATGCTGTAGATTATGTGGAACTGAAAGGTGACGTGGTGTTCGACGGCGTGGATTTCGGCTACAATGATGACAAAATCGTGCTGCATGATGTGAAGCTCTTCGCTGAGCCGGGGCAGAAGATTGCTTTCGTCGGTTCCACTGGAGCGGGTAAGACGACGATCACGAATCTGATTAACCGCTTCTACGATATACAGGACGGTAAGATCAGATATGACGGCATTAATGTCAATAAGATCAAGAAGGCGGATTTACGGCGTTCGCTCGGTATTGTATTGCAGGATACACACTTGTTTACAGGAAGTGTTATGGATAACATACGTTACGGGAAACTGGATGCCACTGACGAGGAAGTTATTGCAGCGGCAAAGCTTGCCAATGCGGACGGCTTTATCAGACATCTTCCGGAAGGTTATGACACGATACTGACCGGTGACGGCGCTAACTTAAGTCAGGGACAGAGACAGCTTCTCGCCATTGCCCGCGCGGCGATTGCCGATCCTCCGGTGCTGATCCTGGATGAGGCGACCAGTTCCATTGATACCCGTACGGAGCGGATCGTGCAGGACGGCATGGATAAGCTGATGAACGGCAGAACCACCTTCGTGATTGCACACAGGCTTTCTACCGTCAAGAATTCCGACTGTATTATGGTATTGGAGCAGGGGCGGATTATTGAAAGAGGAACGCATGACCAGTTGATTGAGGAGAAAGGGAAGTATTATCAGTTGTATACAGGGAATGCGATTACGGCGTAAATAGTGTTGAAAATAAGGCAAACCGATTGGTTTGCCTTAAATAATACTAGAACACACATAAATAATAAAATAACATGAAATATTAGAAAATTTACATAATAATATAATATATCATTAAACTTGATATATGAATCATAGCAAAATGCAAATTGTAATATTTTCATATAACCTATATCTTCTCAAACTACAAAGCAAGGACAGTATAGCATAAGTGGAATAAAATCTCAATGAGAGTCTACAGATTTGGGTTATTTCGATTTGGGCAATGTCTTCGTGGTTGATTTTTCGAAACAGCAATTTTGTCATCATTTTAGTATTCGTCCCAAAAAGTGAATTGACAGTTATCCATAGATAATTGTATAGTAAAAGAAGACTACGTAAAATAGTCAAAAAACGAAAGGAGACAGAACACATATGAAAAGTTTTTATAACATGCCAGATGCTGAACGGGAAGTGATAGAGAAACTATGGGATCAGAAAGAACCGGTTAAACAGTCTCTGCTTCTTACATTGTTTGCAGAAGAAGGAAAGGAGTGGAAAAGACAGACGTTGAACACGTTTCTGTCAAGGTTAGAGGAAAAAGGACTGGTAAGAAGAGAAAACAGAATGGTCACGGCTGTATATAGCAGGGAAGAATATAATCTGATGCAGATGAAAGCCGCCATCGATCATATGTATGGAGGAAGCTTGAGTAACCTGATCGCAGCGTTTACGCGGGAAAACAGCATTAGTCAAAAAGATGCGGAAGAACTTATCAAGATATTAGAAAACTATTAGGAGCAGAAACTATGAAATATCTACTGTTTATGTCTCTTTCGGGAAGTACGATGGTGGGAGTCTGTATGCTGCTCAGATTCCTGTTTAGAGATAAGATGTCTGCGAGACTGCAATATCTGCTTGCGAGAGCGGCAGTGCTGTATTATTTGATTCCGTTGCCGTTTGTGAAGAAATTGTATGAGAGTATTGCAGGGTATATACTGCCGGAGAAAAAGGTGACAGTATCCCAAGTTTCGCTGATCTGGTCAGGGTATTTGGTTCGTGCAAATGGGAAAACATATATTAATGATTACTTGAAAGTTCAGTTGGTCGTGGTAGTTTTGTGGCTATTAATTTCTTTTCTATGGTTAATATTCGAACTGAATGATTATCTTAAGACAAGAAAGAAAATATTGAGTTATGCAGACGAGGTGATTGCAAAAGAGGAAGCTGTTTTTTTAGAGCGATTGAAGAAGCGTTATGATTTAAAACGGAACATCACTGTATATCAGGGGAATACAGGCGTTGGGACGATAACATTCGGGCTTTTGCAACCGGTCATCTTGTGTGATCAGAGAATGGGAAGTCCCGCGGCAGAGCTCATCTTATGCCACGAACTGATACATATTAAACGTTGGGATATTTTATGGCAAATGTTAAGGCAATTAGCGTTTCTCTTACATTGGTGGAATCCGGTCATGTGGATATTGTATCGGGATTTTGAGCGGGTCTGCGAATGGTCGTGTGATGAGGCAACGGTCCAAGGCAGAACAAAAGATGAAAAGAAAATGTATATACGTCTTCTGATTATGGAATCAACAAAAGAAAAGTACGACGGCCATACTCGTTTACAGTGGGGCATGAGTTTTGAAAATGCCAGTGTCGTGAAAAAATTAGAGAAAAGGATGGAGAATGTTATGAAGATGAAAAATTGGAATAAGACTATAGCAGGAATTGTAACAGTTACTTTGGTTTTGGTTAATTCATTGACGGTGTTTGCTTATAATGAGGCAGTTCATGAGGATTGTGAAGTGGGTGTATCACAGGAACAAATAGACAGAAAATTGGAAGGAAACGGCTGGCAGTTTATCCCGGATGAAATCAATGAAAAAGAATTGGATGGATTTACTTCGTATGTAACGGAAAGCGGCCGAATCGAGTATGATGTGCAGTTTACAGATGAGGATGGCAACATCTACCGAGTACAGGAAAAGACATCAGTAGTTGCTTATGCCAACTGTAATCATACGTATGTGTCGGGGAGAGTAAACAAACATATTCCAAAATCTGGCGGAAGCTGTGTGGTGGAAGAGTATTATGCACAGCGGTGCAGTAAGTGTGGTAGTGTGGTAATGGGAGATAGAATAAATGAAATTACTTTTGCCGTATGTCCTCATTAATAAGATAGTGAAGTGGCTGATTTAATCTTTAACTTACGTGAAAGTCCAAGCCTTTAATTATTAAAGTAGTTGACACGACTACACACTTATGTTAGGATGATTATGACTACTAAGAGTAGTCATAATCATCCTAATTGTATTTTCAGCCGCGGTGGAAATACAGAACATAGGATCTGATATTTTTAATAATTTGAACGAAAGGAATGAATAACGTTATGAAAGCACGATGGAAAAAGGTTGTACTGTCAGCCCTTATGGTATTCAGTCTGCTGGGTCATACATTAACAGTATGTGCGGAGGAGCAGGGAGAAGATTATACTTCTGAGGATGTGGAGGAAATTGTTATAGGCAATATTTCCGCAGAGACTCAAAATGAAACAAAAGATGCTTCTGTTATCGATCAGGAGTTTTATGTGGGTCAGAAATTTGACATAAACGTCATGACTTTGGCGGATGAAGCAAATACAGACTTTAATAATGCAAGAATCATTCAGGTTAATTCCATTGTTAATGATGCTATTACGGAGGAAGGTCAACAGAGATGGTATGCATTTGGTGCAAATTCCGGTAAACTTACACTTGATTTAGACTTAAGAAACTGCAGTAATGTTGATTATGATGTATATTTGTATCAATATGATGATGAGCAGGGTATCATCACCATGATTGACGGCATGGCAGGCACTAGAAATGTTGAACATTTTGCTCGGATGGTAGATGCAGGAGTATACTTTGTTGTAGTCAACGGATATTCAGGCTGCGATGCAGATCATCCTTATTCTCTTGGTGTGGTTTTATCTACTTATTATGATGAACATGAAGTAGATGATAGATTGCAGGATGCTTATGTTCTGTCCTCTATGGATTATAGTGTAACGGGTACCATTGATAATCAGTTTGATGTAGATATTCAGCAGTATTCTGTCACAAAGGCAGGCAGAATGTATTTTACATTAAGAAACAACGGGTCAAATGGCAATATATATGCTATAGAATTGATGGATTCATATGGGAACTCCTTAGCCACGTTGAATCAGAATAAAAAGTACAATGTAGATTTGCCTCAAGGAATTTATTTCTTTAAAGTCTTTTGTTCAACATATGGTTCGGATTACAGTTCAACTTATACTTTGAGCGGGGAGACTCGCAGCGGAGCGGTCAGAGTGGAAGTGACACATGCAGGTGATGCTGCGCATCCGATACAGGATTATAAGGGTGGTCCTTACTGGCGGGTATATTCCAATTCATATGTGGATGGAATTGCGTACGATTCTAATGGGTATATAGTGCCTAATGCAGATATCTCGATAGTCGTAAGAATAGTAAATGGGGATCAGGATGTATACGCAAACGGAAAAACCGATAGTCAGGGAAAATTTAGGATTCAATTAAATATTGGTGATGGAGTTGGTCAATATTCATACTATGCATCCGGGATATCATGGCATTTTTATGATATTGTTCCTGTTTCATTTGAAAGCAACGGGAAGAGAATATCAGCAGACATTGATCACTTTTACCACTTTGCCTATCAGCGAATGATCCACTAACGCCGATATAAAATATATATAACAATCACACATTAACAAACCATCAACAAAACAAGCGGAGGGAACTGCTATGGGAATGGAAATTGATTATCTCCAGGCGGGAGCAGGAGGCGCCTACTGGGAAAGAATGCTGATGAAAAACAGTGTGCAACGTACTATGCCGGGACATACGCCGGAAGAGGCGGGGATGGCAGAGGAAGTGCGGGAAAAATTATCCGGAGTCACAATTACAATGTCGCCGGAATCCGCAGAATATATGAAGAGATTAGAGGCAAGGAAAGAGGAGGAACGGGCACAGCAGGCGCGTTTTCAGAGGGAAAACAGCCCGCTTGTTATGCAGGATCCTTTCAGCAGGATCGGCACACAGTTTTCGACGATCAGTAAAGCGTTGTCGGAGATGGGGTATTATGATGATCTGAGCGATGAAGAGGTTTTGGAGACAGATAAACTTTTGGCGAATATCACGTATGGAATGAACAGCATTTGTGGCAATTTCAGAGTAGAAACCGAAACACGAGCGCCGGAGCTTTCTTCCTATGCGGCGAAGTTTGAGCTGGAGTCCTCGACGGCGGCATTGCGCCAATTTGCTGATAAGTATCTGCCGGAGAATATGCGGGAGACTTTTCAGAACCTGGTTGACAAGTATTATGAACATAATTCCATGGCTTTGGAAGGATATCGTTCAACGAGGGAGATTATGGATGAACTTCAGGCGAATACTTATGATAAGGTAGCGTCTTCGAGGGTAATTCCGATGAGTGAAGAGGAGAAGATGACACATCTTGCAGGCAAAGTTAAGCCGGAGGACGAAGATGTAAACAGCGCGTACAAAGAGTGGCGGACATATTTTAAAATGTTTGCACAGGCAGATCATCCGGAAGACGATGTAATGGCAAAGCTGAGCGAGTCTTTAAACAGGCTGGCATCGGGCAACAGTGAAAATAAGAGATTTGTTCAGTTTATAGCGAACCGGAACGCTTTTGCTATTGAGAATGCAAGGCTGTATTGGTCAGCATTGACATAATACTTTCCGTGGGTATCGTGGATATGGAATCTGTGGTTTTTGGAAAAGAAGCAGAAGAAACTCTGCAAAATTATTTAATCAATGCCGGCCGATGGAGCGATGAGTATGTACTTAATCCGCTTTCCCCTATAAAAATCGGTAACGATGATGCGTGGATTGTACAGGAATAAATGAAAGATATTTTTCTGTTGTCATCCTAAAATATGGAAACACTCCTCTCCCCGGAATGCGGAAAGAGGGGTGCTTCTTTTTGTCATCAATGTAAGGATTTCTGTTACCAATTATCTTATGCCTGCTATCAAATGCCGCAGTACGAATGCCGATACAAAATACATGACGAATACACAGTTAAGTAACTGTCATCACAACACTGCAGAAGGGATTAGGAATATGGCTGTACCAAACATTGAAAACAACATACCAAATATGTCCGTTTATAAGCGTCAGGACTGCACAGAAGAGGTGTGGGAGAAAGTAGCAAAATTTGATATGAACAATCTGAACCCTGCATGGAGCACGTTGCAGAGGATTCCAAGCTATGATGTTTCGGAGATGATCTGTGAAAACTATTCTGACTTCCGTGTCATAAAAGGAATGCCGAAATCCGTATTTGGGGATCAGTTCGGATATGATATGCAGAAGGATATTGGGAAATGTATGTCCGATTATTACGCAGGCAGGATCAGCCGTGATGAGGTGCAGGTTTTCTTTCAACGGTGTTGTAATGACATGCGTTCTTATAGAACCAAGCAGCGCCAGACAACGGGTACGGATATTGCGGATAATCAGAAGATCGCAGGTCAGGTATATGAAGTGTTTGCAAAGGAGAATCAGAGAGCGGCATGTCGTGCGAATTATGCAGAGGGAGAAGCGCTTAACGGCACATACGGGGGCATGCAAAATGACTGGGCTTATTACAATGCGGACTATTATTATATGTGCGTGGATGGCAATCAAATGTTATGCGGGCTGCTTGATGAGATTGTAGATAAATGGGAGCTTCCACCGATTGATCCGGATGAGCTTGAGGCAAATTCCGGATTTATATTGGATGGCGGATTTGACTTTAACAGTGGTTGGAATTTCCATTTCCGAAATCAGGCGGGGAGAGCGAGTATGGCGGATGAATCTGTAGAACCGCCGAAAGATTTCAAGTTTTTCTTTAAGGGAAATTATGAGGCAGACAAAGGATATTCGGGGGACACAGGTTATGTATCCGTTGCCTTAGACGGTATGAAGTACAGCAGGAGTATATCTTTTCAGGTGGCCAAGGATGGCGGAACGAAAGGCGAAATATATTCGTTATCCGAGCTGTTATATGGCGATGGCAGAGTACCCGGCAGTGGTAAGGATTACAGTCGGTTTCTGAGTAATGTGACCGTTTTTACAAGCTGGTATGCTCATCACACAGGTATGATTGATCGATGTGGAAATTATGTACCAAAAAGGGACTAAAAACAAGATATAGGTAAAAATCAACCAGCAGCTCACTTTCCAAAAGCACGTAAGTGGGCTGCTGGTATGCTCACATACTCCGCCTACAATACGTCCGCACCGTCAACCACAGGAAAAGCGGAATCTCAATTGCCGGAACGATCATCAGAAGCCACGGTGTCCATACGGTGAGAGACCCGAATTTCAGAAATTCAAAGTAATATGTTACGGAATAGCTAAACGAGTTGCTTCCGCCCAGCGCGCCGGAAGGGAACAGAACCCTTAAGTAAGCGGAAAGTGCATTGCCGATCATCATGTAAAAGACGGACGGAAACAGGACGAAGGCGATGGTCAGTCCGGTGGAAATCGTCGTATTCCTGCATGCGGAGGAAACGAACAGTATGAAGCTGACGCAGGCAAGCAGCGCGATAAAGCCGGCAAGCATAACAAGATTCTGAAGCTGCCCCATGTTTAGACCAAGCAGCGTGGCTGCAGAGAAAAGTATCTGCATGGAGGTCTGGCGGCATTCCCAGCCGAAAAGGCTGTTGGAGATTACCATGAAAATCGCCATGCACAGCACAAACATAACAATGCTGATGGTCAGGGCTGATAATATTTTCACAAAAGCAAGGTTTCGCCGTCCGTGCCTGGTACTGCGCAGGATATCGTCCGCACCCGTCTGGTATTCGCAGCTAAATAACGGGGCTGTGACCATGACGCACAGAAACATCAGGACAAACAGGT
The DNA here is from genome assembly GCA_947175435.1 of uncultured Lachnospiraceae bacterium. Classification (GTDB taxonomy): domain Bacteria; phylum Bacillota; class Clostridia; order Lachnospirales; family Lachnospiraceae; genus UBA3282. Next base: position 15,558 of record CAMWMS010000001.1, read on the forward strand.
AGATACCCTCATATTCAAACATATTGGTATCATAACCCGGATAGTAATAGAAGGGCATTGTCACTTTATCATACATTTTAGCGGCAATCTGCTGCGCCTGCGGATTTTTTCTCTGCTCCAGTTTCATCAGATCGGTCAGATGGGTGCGGCAGCGCTCGTAAAAGTTTAGGGCGTCCTCTTCGGTCATTTCCGTATAGTCCGGAGCCAGTCCGCTTTCAGAGTCGGCCATGACTTCGCGCAGTCTGCTGACTTGCGGCGACCAAGGGAAAATTTCACTGTTGTGCACATTGCGGGGAAAATCCCCATAGAAATCCCCGTATATTTCCAGATTCTTCTGATAGGCATGCAGCCCCTCTGCCATTTTCTCCGGGGTCACTTCTCCAGCGTTCGGGCTCTGCAATTCTTTACGTATAGCAAGGGCTTCACGGCCCTTTATCGTTATTTCCTGACCGTTTTCCTCATAGGTAAACCGCACGTAAGTGACAGGCGCATATGCCATAAAGACAGATAAAATCACCGCCGCGGCAAGGAATAGGAGAGTGCTTCTGGTGCGTAAGACGCGTTTCAGTTCTTCTTTATATAATCTTGTCATGATGCTATTCCTTTCTAGAGTTATTTTAGGTGCAAATACAAATCTTCCAATGTAGGATTCTGCGCCTCGGCCTCCGGGATATCCGTCGGATTCCCCAGATATCTGAGACAGATACTGCCATCTGCCTCGTTACGCAGATTGACGATCTGTATCTTGGGGTCGGATTCCCACATGTGAAGCTCCTGCGGTGGGATCACGGCTTGAAATACTTTGCCGTGCATCTGCGACACCAGTTCCTGCGTGGTGCCGGTCAGCAGGATTTCCCCGTTTTTCATAATGGCGTTCCTCGTTGCGATATATTCTACGTCGGGTACGATGTGGGTGGAGATCAGCACGATCCGGTCTTTGGCAAATTCCGAGAGCAGATTGCGGAAGCGTACCCTCTCGCCGGGGTCAAGACCGCTGGTGGGCTCATCCAGAACGAGAAATTCCGGATCGTTCAGAAGAGCCTGTGCGATTCCGACACGGCGCTTCATACCACCGGAGAGTTTGATGATTCGTTTTCTGCGCACATCATCAAGAGACAGTCTCACAAGCAGCTCGTCGATTCGGTTTTTCACCTGTACATTAGTCAATCCCTTGAGTGCGGAGATGTATTCCAGATATTGCTGTACCGTAAATTCCGGATAAAAGCCGAATTCCTGCGGCAGATATCCGATGATGTCCCGATAAGCATCATCCAACTGCGTGATGTCTACGCCGTCATAGCAGATCCGTCCCGAGGTAGGCTTCATAATACCGCAGATCATACGCATCAGCGTGGTTTTGCCGGAACCGTTGGCACCGAGCAGTCCCCATACGCCGGGCGTAAGGTGCAGACTTACATCCGCCACAGCTTTTTTGACGGGAAGATTTTTATTGGATTTGTCTTTAAAATGTTTTGCTACATGTTCCAGTGTGATTTCCATGATGTTCTCTCCTTCTTTAATCTAACATTTGCTCAACAGACTTATAAGAACATATGTTATGGTATTCGTGACAGATTACGACAATACAGATCAGAGCATATCCCGTCCAGAGACAGAGTCGTGCCGGAGTCTGCAACAAGCTACTCTTGTCGATAACTTCATAACTAAGCCATGAAGACAGTAGGCAGAGCAATACACTTACAGTCGGAAAAACGGACGGTGTTGTGCGCGCCCACAGCATTATGCATGCCGTTGCCGCGGTCATAAACGGGACAATAAGAGTTATAATAGTGACCGGAATAGTTAACCTAAATCTTCCGACAGCCAGAGCAAGAACGGTCAGCATACAGACGTCTCCGATACCGATAAACAGTAATTGGGATAGCAGACTGCCGCCGATGGCAAAGTGAGTGGACTGTTCCAGTTCAAACATTTTATATCTTGATGCCCGTTTTAAGATTGGGATGGCGCTCATTGCGACCACAGTGCCGCAGCCGCAGAGGAATTTGGGCAGAATATATAGATCCACCCATTCTAAAGTACTGTTTGTGTGTATACAGAAGAAGACAGCGCATAGAGCCGCCAGTACCATTCCCTGTGTAAGCCAGATTCTCCATGCCAGGAATTTGACCTGCTTCGTCACCAGTCCGGCGAAAGATAATACGGGAGTTTCCGCAAGATTCAGGTGGCCGGCTTGTTCCTGCACAAGCCGGAGCGTATCCAGCATATGGGATTCGTAGGCAGTGCCTTTTTCGATTGCGAATAAGTTCTTCCATTGTCTGTGAAGCATAGGATACCTCCTTGTCGGGGATAGGGGTGGATCGTTTTACGTTGTATTACTACAGAACCGGTCGGATTGCGGCGTGGTAAATTACATTGCAGCGGATTTATTCATTTTCTGTACTGCCCGCCGCAGCTTAGTCTGTACCGTGCGCAGAGGAAGTCCCGTGACAGCGGAGATTTCCTTAAGCGACAGCTCCTGACCGTATCGCAGCAGCACAAGCTCCCGCTGTGTGGAATCCAGACAGGTTAAAGCCGATGTAAGCTGCAGTCTGTCCTCTGCGGTCTGAAATCCGCTTTCCGATTGAACTTCTGCTGACGCATAGTTTTCCGGCAGCGATTCGAGAGAGAGCTCCGGTACGGATCGTTTGCGTTTGATATCAATGCAGGTATTGGCAGCAATTTTATAGAGAAAAGACTTAAACTGTCCTCGGTGGTGGTAGCGGTCAATGAACCGCACCAGTTTAAGGAATGTCTCCTGTGTGGCATCCTGCGCGCTTTCCATGTCGGGCATATGCCACATACAGTAGCGCAGAATGGCAGGATAGTACAGTTCCACCAGCTCGTTAAGACACTCACGCCTACCCTGTTTAATTTGTCTGATCAGTTCATCTTCGCGTGTCAAGATAATCTCCTTTTATAATTCACATCCACGCCGGTTATGATATCAATTTACATATGATGGGTGTAAAATAAAAAGTAACAATTTTATTCATCTGTCCGGTAACCGGTTCTGTTATATAGAACGTAGAAAAGAAATAAAATGATTCATGTTTGTGAAAAAATTGAATTTTGCCGGATTGAGTCTCAATTGCCCATGCAATTACATATAAAACGACAACAAAAAAGACCGGCCAATTTTCCGTTGACCGGTCTTTTGTAATCCTGCTAAAAATAGTAATTTATTTCAGTTTCGCTTTCTCCTCCGGACTCATCGGACGAACAAGGAAGAGACTCAGCAACAGAGCGATGATATAGAGCACAATTGTAAGATACAATACGTTTTGATACCCCACAGGGTTGATTGCGTTGCCGTGGGAGTCGGTGATAAATTCTCCCGTTTTATTTACGATCAGATTGGCAACCTGATTACCGGTAAGTCCTGCAAAAGCCCATGCGGATAATGTAATTCCGTGCAGTGCGCTGATACTTCCCATACCGTAGTGGTCGGAGAGGAGCGTAGGCACATTAGAGAAGCCGCCGCCGTAGCCTGCGTTGACAACGAAGATCAATCCCAGAACAAGAATTGTCAGCAGGATGTTGCCCTGACCGTTCCTGATACCGCCCGTCAGCATAACCAGTCCGGTAAATACAATGGACAGAATGAAAATCAGCTTATAGATCGTGTTACGATCCTTCATCGTATCCGCCCATGCGGAGAAGCCGAGACGTCCTCCCGCATTAAAGACTGCGGAAACTGTGGAGATGACACCCACAACACCGGCAAGACCGATACATTTCACGATCATCTTTTCCTGAGAAATCAGTGCAAGACCGCAGGTGATGTTGATGTAGAACATCAGCCAGATACCGATATAGTTGGCAACAGGTCTTGTCTTGATGACAGAGATGATGCCCTGACCCTTCTCTTTCTTCTGCGGCTCATGCCAGCCTTCCGGTTTCTTGAGAAGCAGATGTCCCACGAACATCATAACGAAATATACGCACGCGAGGATTAGGAACATCTTGTAGATGCCGCCGTCTCCGAGGTTGTCAAGCATTGCCTGCATGATCGGGCTTGCAATCGCCTTAGCAGCGCCGAAGCCTGCAACCGCAAGACCGGTAGCAAGACCTTTACGGTCTTCAAACCAGAGCATAAGGGTCTTGACAGGAGATAAATATCCGGTTCCCAAGCCGATACCCATAATAAAACCGTAGCAGATATAGATACCGATCAGTGCCAGAGGACTTGCCTGATGCTGCCCGCCGTAGTAGATGAAAAATCCTGTTCCCGCCATACCTGCTGCGAAACAGATTGAGGCAATCAGCGAAGATTTATGTATGTCTTTCTCTACTACATTTCCTAAAAATGCCGCCGACATTCCGAGGAAGAAGATCGCGAAGCTGAACGCCCACTCCGTAGCACCCTTGGAAAAGCCAATGTAGTCTGCAATTTCCTGACTGAATATGGACCAGCAGTAGACCGTACCGATACTACAGTGAAGCAGAAGCGCCGGAATAGCGGCACATACCCATTTGTTTTGATTTTTTTTCATTGTGTAAGAGTCCTTTCTTATGTTATAGAAATATACTGAAACGCAAATACGGAATTGTATAATCCCAATTTATTTTACTCCTAATAATAAAAAAATTCAATAAGCGGAGAATAAATTGACAATTTTCGTATTTACAATATTTACTGCAAGGACTATTTGGGCAAAGCTGGCCATTTTTTGTGGATAATCCATGTGTGCAGGACTATTTTTAATTGTTGAACAAGTCAAGGACGGGCGCTTCATTCTTAGAGACGGATGGGAGGCAATAGGATCAAGGATGTCTCAGATTGTAGTTCCTCCGCAATTTTTTCGTCAGCCGCGGCTTGTTCATCTTTATGCAAAAGACGATAGATTTCTGCCCGATCCAAAAATGCCTCTTTGTATTGGGAATCCAGTTCGGTTGCCATTGTATAAAATTCAAGAGCCTTTTCTAAATCCCCTTTTTCTTTCCATGCAGTTCCGCAATGTTTGTAAGGGTTCGCAAAACTCGGGGCGAGTTCGATCGCTTTGCTAAAGTCGGCAATCGCCTTATCATATTCACCTAAAGTATTATAGGTATACCCGCGATTGTTATAGGCACTTTGATCGGCGGGGTTAAGTTCGATCGCTTTGTTATAATCGGCAATTGCTTTTTCATATTCTTTTAAATCATCATAAGTAGCTCCGCGGTTATAATAGGCGGTTTCATAATCGGGTTTTACTTCTATTGCTTTGCTATAATTTTCAATCGCTTTTTGATGTTCTCCTAAATTACTATAAGCGAGACCAAGGTCATTATAGAACGTAGATGTGGCTGGTTGCTTGTCAATTGCATTTTTGTAACATTTAACCGCGTTTGTGTAATCTTTTAAAGCGGCGCACCGATTACCGTGGCGCCAATAATCCCATGCCGTCATTTGATTTGTTTGTTCACGTTCGTTTTCGGAAGCTGTTCCACGGGTTTCGATTTTTTCTATTTCCTTCCGGAATTCAGTGTTGCTTTGAGTATCCTCTTTTTCAGCGTTTGCGGTGTATATTTTGTTTTCATATTCGGTGAGCCGCTTATATTCTTTCTCATAGTTTTCGATTTGTGTATTTGTCCGGGAGTTTAAGTATTGTTCTGTCTCGTGGACCCCAATCTTGTCGGCAAACATAGCATTTCCAATGGCAAGCATTACGGCATCAAACCCTGCTGTACAGACAAGATGTCCCTTTTTCTTTTGTACGAGGGATTGTATCTTTTCATTAGGAAGACCGAATTCTTCCACATAGCACCAATAGATACCGTTTTTCATCTTTACATTTTCATCGAGTAATAATTCCATCAGACTGTTATCGCCTCCGCCATATCCGATGACAATAGGAGTATAGCTGTGAAATACGGAGACCAGAACGTCATGCCATTTTCCTTTTAACTCTTTTGTTTCCTCCGGCCTGTTTAGCGGGTCAAAGAAAATACCACGATGTACTTTGGCAATAATCGGTCGCTTGATATTGGGGTCCCCGGCGAAATCAGCTAAAAGCTCATGGTTAATGACAAGAGGTTTGCTGTCTGTATACATGAATAATGCGTCTTCCACCAGATTGTCAAAATTTGTGGTGATAACAAGGTTATTACCGCCGTCCGAGGTCAACATGAGCGCCAAGGGATGGTAGCCGAAGCTTGGTTTTGATTTAGCCATGATATTTTCGAGATAGTGATATCCGTTTCGATGGTTCGGAAAGAAACGAAGTTTATATATATCGAAATAATATTCACTTGAAAGGGGACCGCCTGACTTTTTGGTTTCTTGCCAAGCTTCTTCTATTTCTTTGAATTCGTGATCGAGAAGTTTGTCCGCCCGCAGTTTTTCCGCAATTGTGCGAACTTCAGCGAACCCGAGGTCTTTTTCTATTTCTTCCATCCATTTGCACTCTAATCCACCGCCGGCGGGTATGCCGGAAGATACCGATGCACCTGAGCCGAGGATAAAGCAAAATCTTTCAGAATTGTTGTCCACATCCTTGATTGCCTTGACCAATTGCTTAGTTGATATGATGCGATATTGTTCGATGATCTGTTTTGACATATGGCAGGACTCCTTATTTCTTTTTCATATTTTAATCATATTATACTATAATTATAGTAAAATAAAGGGTTGAACTAATTTCATCGAAAATAGTAACAGATAGAAGGAGATTGCAAAAATATAAGAGTAGTGTACAATAATAAGCAAAATAATAAATTTTATGAACATGAACAGCAATTACAAAAAAGGCTTATACGTTTGATATATGGGAGATTATGCAATAGAATTTATGTGCAAAAAGCAGCAAAGAAACGAGGAGAGAACATGGAATTAAAAGATATTATCACATTAGTTACGAGAACAAAAACCTTTGTGGAAAACCGGGAGATGGCTGGTCATATTAAGGTCAAGGGTCCGGCAGACTATGTTACACAGGTCGATACGGATATTCAAAATTTTCTGTCATGCGAACTGGGCAGGCTGGCTCCCGGAATTCAGTTTCTTGGTGAAGAGGAAGGTCTACATGCGATGTCCGGAGATACCTACTGGATTCTTGACCCCATAGACGGTACGACAAACCTGATCCATGACTATCAGCACAGTGTCGTATCGCTGGGATTATATGAAAAGGGAGAGATTACGCTGGGAATAGTCTACGATCCTTATCGGGAAGATGTTTATCACGCGCAGAAAGGGAAGGGAAGTTTTTTAAACGGAAGACCGATTCATGTATCGGAAGCGGAAACCCTCAGAGAAACGATTGTTACGATCGGAACATCGCCTTACGACAGAGAGCTGACGGAAGCGAATTTCCGGCGTTTCCAGCGGGTTTTTGAGAAAAGTCAGGATATTCGCAGGACGGGTTCGGCGGCTCTTGATCTGGCTTATGTGGCTTGCGGGCGCACGGGAGGATTCTTTGAATCACTTCTCAACCCATGGGATTTTGCGGCGGGAATGCTGTTAGTCACGGAGGCTGGAGGAAATGTGACGAATTATGCAGGGGAGCCGCTGAACCTTTTACAAAGAGGAAGTGTTGTTGCTACGAATGGGAAGGTGCATGAGGAACTCAGGGGATTGATGTAGGAGGATAAAGATGAACCAAAAAGTACAAAGAATAGAATATCGTTTCGGAAAGGCAGGAAGTTTGACGCCGCTTATAGCTGCCGCTGCGATGATCATTTGGGCAGCGTTCAGTCAATCCAATGTGAATGGATATGTGCTGGCGTTTTTTGTAGCATTGGTGACAGGTGTTATTTTTACAAAAGATGAAAAAGCATACGGTAAGGCGTTGGTATACGGACTAAGTAAGCCGATGTTTGGTGTGATCGTGCTGGCGGTGATACTGGCAGCGGTTTCGGGTAAGCTGATCTCAGCCAGCGGGGCGGTGCAGACGATCGCGGCATATGTGGTGGCGGCAGGCTTTACGGGGAAACTGTTTGTGGCGGCGACTTTTCTGATTACCTGCCTGCTGGCGTTTGCCACAGGAACTTCGGTGGGCACTTATTTTGTTGTGATTCCGATTCTGTTTCCGGTGGGTGTGATGGCAGGCGCGGCACCGGCATTTATGATAGGCGCCATCGTGTCGGGAGCAGCATTCGGTGATAATTTAGGTCCGATCTCGGATACCACTATCGCTTCCTCCGCGACACAGCATGCGGATCTGGGAACTGTGGTGAAGACCAGAACACGTTATAGTCTGCCTGCGGCAGCAGGGGCGCTTATTTTGTTTTTGCTGTTTTCCAAGACCACGGACGGCGGTTCGGCTATGGAGGCAGCAGACGGTGCGGTCAATCCGGTCAGCCTGATTATGCTGGTAGTACCGGTGGTGATTATAGCACTTTGTATGATGAGAAAGCATTTGATCACCGCCCTGTCATGGGGGATTCTTTCCGGAATCGCTGCAGGACTGGTTTCCAGTATTTATAAGGTGGAGGATCTTGTTGCATTTCCCGGCGGATTTTCCGTGTCCGGGGCGATCATTGAAGCCATTACGGGAACGGCAGGCACGATGGCAATGCTGATCGGCGTATTTGCACTTCTGGGCGTGTTGGAATGCGGCGGTTTCTTCGAGGATGTGGGAGCGCTTCTGGCTCGTCTGGCGAAAAAAGAACGCAGCACAGAGGCAACCATTGTGCTGTCGGTAGGGATATTAAGTATGGTAACAGGTGTAATTTCAGTGGCGATAGTAGCCCTCGGCGATCTGATCAATGAAATCGGGGAGAAAGCGGGCGTGAACAGGTATCGTCGGGCAAATCTGATGGATTGTACAGGCTGTGTATTCTGCTTTCTGGCACCTTGGACAGTACATTGCGTCATTCCCGCGCAGTTGTCCTCAGGGTTCGGGGAGGGCTATGCGGTTGCGCCCGGATCGGTGCCTTTTGTGAATTATTATTCCCTGTGTATGCTAGCGATACTAGTAGTGGCGGTTGTTATGGGATATGGCAGGAAGCCGCCGAAAGGCGAAAAAGGGTAATTAGAGGTCGAGGAAGCCAGATAAGAGCCAAAACCACTCAGGGGCGGCTCTTATTTATTTTTGCAATTTTATTGTTTAAGATATCCTTAATATTATTGAGCTTCGGATAAAAATATGATAGGTTTAAGGCATAAACTGTTAAGAATAATTTTTAGCACAACTGCAACAATAATGTATCAACAGAGGAAAAAGGACGGGAGTACGGATGAAGAGTAAGCTGTATTATGCACTATATTTTTTATATGCCATCGTAGTGGCGTTTGTTCTTTATTTAAATGGCGTATTCACAGGGGAAGAGATTTCTATTGTAAATTTGGCGATTAATATCGGGTTCCTACTTATTATAGGGATTATTTTCTGCATATCTTCCATCAGTTTCGGCAGACTGAACAGGGTCACTTATGAGCTGGAAGAAGTTATGATTCGTCTTCAGAAAGAATATAAGGAAGCAAACGGAAAGAATCTCTGGGGAAATTACAAGGATAATGCCAAAGTTTTTCAGGAGGAAGTATTGCAGGATGCGTTTAATAAGTACCGAATGCGGGTAAAAGGCGCGAAGACGAAGCGGGGAGCTGTTTCTTCTTGTGACTTGGAGGAATATATCAATGAAGACCTTTTGGACAAAGTGGGCATGAATTTCTTTAATTCCGGGATTTCCGGGACGCTTACGGGTCTGGGTATTTTGGGAACGTTTCTCGGTCTGTCCATGGGACTGGGCGCATTCAGCGGCGACGATATTTTTACCATTTCCGATAATGTGGGTTCTCTGCTTTCTGGCATGAAAGTGGCTTTTCACACTTCGGTATATGGTATCTTCTTTTCGTTGGTGTTTAATATTGCTTACCGGAGCATTATGTCAGATGCTTATGAGACGCTGGCCGAGTTTTTACGTGTGTTCCGTCAGACCGCACAGCCGGGTGCCGGGAAGGACGATGAAGGCACAGCGGCGCTGCTCGTTTATCAGGCGGGCATGGCGAATTCCTTAAAGCAGATGCTGGAAATGATGAAAGGCAATGCGATGGAACAGACAGCTGGCGTGGAGCGTATCGTAGATAAATTTACCGAACAGATGCAGGCCGCTTTGGATACGGACTTTAAGAAGCTCGGGAGTACACTGAAAGCTGCGGGAGAGTCGCAGGCTGCCAGCGCGGCAAATGCGTCGCAGATGATTGAGGCGGTTACAGCGTTAGTGGAGGTAAACCGTAATGTGCAGGAGGCTCTTACCCATGTCATGGAAAGGCAGGAGCTGTTTGCAAGGCAGATTGAGGAGCAGAAGAAAATGCTGGCGGATGCGTGCAGTGATATGAGCGATGAGATCAGCAGCCGGTTATACACATTTGAACAGATGAGGAATTTATATGAAGAATAGACGAAGGAACAGGGAAGCTTTTGCGGAGCACAGTTATTGGCAGTCTTATTCGGATATGATGGCGGCGCTTCTGCTGATTTTTATTCTGATGATAGCGATCACCCTTACCATATACAGACAGAAAACGAATGATCTGGATAAGACAAGGCTGGAGCTTAGCACGGCACAGAGTAAGTTAGATGAGACGATAGAAGATCTGGAACTTTCCAAGGCTGAGCTAGAGAAGTCCAATGAGGAACTTGCGTCTTCACTGGCGGAGCTGCAACAGGCTTACGAGCAGGCGGCTTTGACGCAGGAAGAATTAAATAACGCATATTTGGAAATAGAAAATGCCAGACAGGAACTGACGACGACGAAGCAGGAACTTCAGGATATCGTCGGAATCCGCACAGATATTATCGGGGCGCTGCAGTCCGCTTTCAGTAATTCCACTATGAAAGTGGATGCCCAGACAGGTTCCATTACGTTTTCTTCGGATGTGCTTTTCCGTTATAACAGTGCCTCACTTACGGCAGACAGCAGGGAGACGTTGAAAAATATTATTCCGATGTATCTGGATGTGCTGCTTCAGGATCAGTTCCGCGATTATATCGCAGAAATCATTATCGAGGGACACACGGATACGGACGGCGGCTACCAGAGCAATATGGAGTTGTCCTATGAGCGGGCCAATGCCGTGGCGGATTTCTGTCTGAATAAGAGAAACGGCCTCAGCGAGACGGAGATCGAGCAGCTTCAAAAGTTACTTACCGTCAATGGAAAATCATGGAGCAATCCGGTCTATCAAACGGATATTTTCGGAAATCCCACGGATAAGGTGGATATGCCGGCATCCAGAAGGGTGGAAATTAAGTTCCGGCTGAAGGAAGATGAAATGATAGAGAAGATTTCGGGGATTTTGGAGCAGGAATAGGGTATGGCTCATTAAAATATGAGCGAGAGAGATTCTGGCGAAAAATTTACGCCAAAATCTCATCAATCCTACGTCGCTCGTCGTCACTGAAATGTGTATTGTTAAGCATACCTACATTATCTATGATCTGCGAGGGCTTGGAGGCGCCGATCAAAACGCTCGTAATGTCTCCGTCACGCAGAATCCATGCCAATGCCATTTGAGCAAGACTTTGGCCGCGTTCCTTTGCAATTGCGTTTAAAGCTACTATCTTTCTTAAAGTTGCCTCATTAACAGCGTTTTCCTTTAAAAATCTTCCGTCGGTTTTGATTCGGCTGTCTGAGGGAATACCGTTTATATAGCGGTCTGTCAGGAGGCCTTGCGCCAGAGGGCAGAAGGTGATGATCCCGATACCGTTTTGGGCGGCATAGTCTTTTAAGCCGTCTTTTTCTATATCACGGTTAAACATGGAATAATTCCGTTGATTGATGATAAACGGAGTTCCCATTTTGCGGAATAATTCTGCAATGGCAATGGTCTGTTCTTTATTGTAATTGGAAATACCCACATATAAAGCCTTGCCGCTTCTGACGATACTGTCTAAAGCGCCGGCTGTTTCATCGAGCGGCGTGTCGGGATCGGGTCTGTGATGATAATATATATCGACATAGTCCAGTCCCATTCTTGTAAGGCTCTGATCCAGGCTGGCGACAAGATATTTTTTACTTCCCCAGTTGCCGTAAGGACCGGGCCACATGTCATAGCCTGCCTTGGTAGAGATGATCAGTTCATCTCTGTAAATACCGAGGCTTTTCTTTAAAATGCGTCCGAAGTTTTCCTCTGCGGCACCGTAAACAGGTCCATAGTTATTTGCCAGATCGAAATGTGTGATTCCGTTATCAAAAGCGGTTTGGCACATGGCGGTCATATTATCAAAATTTCCGTTTGATCCGAAGTTGTGCCATAAACCCAGTGATACCGCAGGAAGCAGTAGACCGCTTGCTCCGCAACGGTTGTAATGCATTTTGTCATAGCGTGTTTCTTCTGCGTTATACATGATGATTCTCCTATAAGTCTTTCTTGTTAAAGCATATAGTGGATAATATGGATTGATTATAGCATTTAGAATGAGTCGGAGTCCAGTTCCGATTTAGCTGTTTTTCAGAATGACAGACATTAATAAATAGACGATATTTTGTAACGTATGTTATGATATTGGAGATCATGAAACATAATTAATGTTGCCATACAGGTGTCATATTTAAAGCGTTAAAATTACAGAAAACACTTGGAGGAATCAATATGTTAGAGTTACCGGAAAGCTATACGATATCAAAGCAGATCGAACAGGCATTAAGAGGGAAAATAATCAGTTGTATCGAGATCCTGCATACACCGCATAAGTTTGTCTTTTTTCAGGGAGATATGGACAAATATCCCAACGATTTGGAGGGACAGACGATTGTCGGGGCAACATACCATGGCGGTATGATTGAGATAGATACTGAGGACAGTATGATTGCGTTTGCCGACGGAGCCTGCCCTAAATATTATGAGGATAAAAGAAAGTTTCCGAAAAAGCATCAGATGGCAATCTATTTTGATGATGAAACGGCAGTTTTTGTATCCAATCAGATGTATGGTATTATTTATTTTGCTCCGAAGGGAGAATGTACGGAAGAGTATTATATTTCTTCCACCAGGAAGACAAGTCCGTTGGCGGAAGAGTTTACATTTGACTATTTTAAAAGCCTTTATCCGTCCGGTGGTAAGAAATTGTCCGCAAAGGAATTCCTTGCAACGAAGCAGCGTATACCGGGGCTGGGGAACGGCGTATTGCAGGATATTTTGTGGGATGCCGGTATAGATCCCCGTTTTGACATGCGCCAGGCGACAGAAGAGGATTTTGAGGCATTATATACGTCAGTCAGGAAAATGTTGAAGAAAATGTGCGAAAGCGGCGGGCGTGATACGGAAAGGGATCTGTTCGGAAAAAAGGGCGGATATATTACGCAGCTTAGTAAAAATTCCTTATATGAACCGTGTATGAAATGCGGACATGAAATCAGTAAAGCAAATTACATGGGCGGAACGGTGTATTTTTGCGAGTGCTGCCAGAAAAGATAATTTGTGAACTGGGCATCAAACTGCAATTACACCTAAATATTTACAACATAAAATGACCTGTCTGCGACAAGCTATTGATGAAAACCAGGTTCAAATCCGATATAAATATAGCATATGTTTTCCAGGAGGTGAAATTGTGCAGATTGGTGTATGTGATGACCGGAAAGAAATGCGGGAGATGATCATCGATAAAGTAAAGAAGCTTTATCCAGCGGAAGATATTGTATCTTATGGGTCCGGACAGGAAGTATTGGATGCATTACATCTTCCGGACATCCTGTTTCTGGACATACAGATGCCGGGAATGGACGGACTGGAAACTGCCGGAGAGCTCCGTAAACTGAATCGGCAGATGATAATTATTTTTGTGACCGTAACAGGGGATTATGTATTCCGGTCGTTTGATGTCGGGGCGTTTCATTATCTTGTTAAGCCGTTTGAAGATGAGAAATTTGCGGAAGTCTTACACAATGCAGTCAGGCAGTTTACGGAAAGAAAGACGGAGCGCATGGGCATAAAAAAGGAAATGCCGAGCCTTGTGGTAACCACAAAAGGCAAGCATGTTGCCATCCCTATGGAAGATGTCGTATATGCGGAAGTGTTCAACCGGAAAATAATCATCCATACAATGGATGCGGACATAGAATTCTATGGGAGAATGAAAGAACTGGAGAAAAAAGCAGGGGATGATTTCTACCGTTCCCATAGGGCATATCTTATAAATCTCAATTTTATCAGGAAATATGACGCGAAAACCATTTATTTAGAAAATGCGCAGGTGCCCATGTCAAAGCAGAATTATCAGGATTTCGTCAAATGCTATTTAAGATTCAATCAGAGAAAGGGCAAGGAATAGGGAGTGGGATATACTGTAGTTCATGATCTGTATGTGGTGATGGAGATATTAATCAGGGGATATTTTTTTTACCGTCTGGTAAAGCCGTTTATGCTCTTCGGAGCTATGCCTGATGATATGTGCGGCTCAGAGGACATATATGTATCTGCAGGGAGAAGAAAAAAATTCGTATTTTATATTGGAACTATCCATTTTTTGATAATCATGCTGCTATATGTTATGCCGCAGCCTATGGATCTTTTTAGGGCATATCGTATAGGAAGTTTTATCATGTTCTGTTTGATCTGTTGTATCGATCGTAGAAATTACAGGCAGAAAGCATTTCTTGTGATCATGTTTTTTTCCGTAAGCTGGCTTTGTGCTGCGATGGCAGAAATACTATATGACAACTTATACGCTTATGCCGAACATACGGATTATATGCAGAGTCATCTGGATGATCCGACGTGGATTGCTTTGTATGCAGGGGTAACTGTTTTTTATCTGACGCTGGAATTTATATTTACTGCTATTGGAATCCGGCAGATTATAAAGGTCTATAGAAATAAGAGTGCGGATCTGGAAAAAAGGGAACTGTTTATGCTGGCGCTGCCATCGCTTATGGGACTGATGGCATTTGTAATCATAGGGAGCCACCGCATGGTTTATATTGTAGAAGCCGGGAGAAAGAAGGATGATTATGATATGTTGATATTGCTGTTTTATGCATCAACTGTTGTTTTGATTGTTGTGTTTATTGTATTATATCAGGAGATCAAGGCAAGGCAGGAAGAGAACAGGCAGACGGAATTTCTTGCTGTGCAGATTGACAGTATCAGACGGCATATCGAGCAGGTGGAAGGTCTTTATCAGAATATCCGCAGTGTCAGGCATGATATGACAAACCATATCCTTACATTGGAAAAGCTATATGAAGGAAATAATGCGGAGGAGGCCAGAGCATACAGCGAAGTATTAAAGACAGAGCTTTCTCAAATGACAGGCGGGATAGAAAGCGGAAACCCGGTAACGGATGTGATTTTACAAGAGTTCAAAAAAGAAGCAGGGGAAAGGGGAATTTCTTTCCGTTCAGAATTTCATTACCCTGTGGATTCTAATATCAATGCCTTTGACATGAGCGTTATATTAAACAATGCGTTGCAGAATGCAATAGAAAATACTGAAAAAGAAAAGATGAAACAGATATCCATTGAGTCATACCGCAGGAAGAATGCTTATATCATGGAAATCTGCAACAGCTTTACAGGAAATTTACAATGGGATGCGGAAAGCGGGCTTCCGGTCACGTCGAAGGAAGAGGCGGAAGGACATGGATACGGACTGCCCAATATCCGCAGGATGGCGGGAAAATATGCCGGCGATATAGATATTGCATTAAAGGATGGGGAGTTTTGCCTTTGCACTATGCTGATGCTGGAGTAGAATATTTCTAAATCCGTAATGAAATAAGGTGAAACGCAGTGCGGGTAACCTCGTCTGAGACACGGGAGCCGCCCATAAATCGGGCTGCAAGACTATAGCGGAGGAATGTGAGAAAAAAGGAATCTTGCAGCTTGTTGACAGTGTAGGGTGGTATTCGACTTGTTTCATGATGTGCCGTAAGTACCTGTTTACGGGCTTTGCAATACATTTTATTACTTGTCTGAGTTCGTCAAAAGCGTAGTTTTTGATAAAGCAGGAATCTATTAAAGGGATCCTGTTTTTATTATGTCCAAAGCCGTAAAATAATGTTTTTCACTGTTGTTGAAAAAACATGTTTCATGGTATAATTTCGTACAATAGGAAATTTCTGTTATGCATACATTATGCTGATTTGCAGCATAGAAAGACGTGGTACTTAAAATGGACAATCTGAAAGAAGCCATAGTAGAAAAAATGATAGATTACGGAAAGAAAAACAGAAGGCTGAAAGTGCCTGTAATTATGCTTATAACGCTGTTTCTGGTTCTGTTCCACGGTGCCAGGAATTTTTTTATACAGTTTAGGATGCATCCGTTCAGGCAGCGCCTCCTTGCAGGTGCACTCTGCGTATGCCTGGTAATTTCATCAATGCCTGCTGCGGACTATGCATTTCCGGTACTGGCAGCACAGGATTCTAAAGGAACACAGGAAAATGTGCAGGAAGATATATCGGAAAATGTCAATGATGATATATACCCAAATATCAAACGTGAGATAGTTTCATTTACGGAGCTGCCGGATGAAATAAAAGAGCAGGCGGTTGAAGTGGGAACTCCTGTAGCGGGTCTGGAACTTCCGGATACGCTTACTGCATTATGCCGTATCTCGAATGAAGAAAATCCGGACAGTGGCACAGATTCCGATAAAGAACAGGACTCTGAAAAAGATGATAAGCAGCCGGACGAAGGGGAAAAGGAAAGACCAGAAGAAGATTCAGACAGAGAAAATGAGAATGAGTCTGATGATTCAGACCAGGAAAGCGGGAGTGATTCAGAAGATTCAGATAATGAAAATGGGGATGATTTCGGAAATTCCGGCAACGAAGGGGCAGAAAAGCCCGAAGATTCGGACAAAGATAATGGTGAAACAACTGAAGGCAGTACGGATGAAGAAAATGGTGAGGCTGCTGAAGAAGGCACACATGAAGGAAATGGGGAGACATTCGAAGATAGTGCAGGGAATGCAGACGATGCAGAAGGAGAATCGGGCGGGGGAAATGCAGAAAGTACTGTAGAAGCTATCAAAGAAGGCATCAGAGCTGCCGCGGATAATAATAAAGCTATTGAAATACAGAAAACTGTCACAGTAAAAATGCGTGAAAACTATGCCATGCCGCATGTGGTATCGGAAATAAAGGAACTTTCTTATGAAGCAGCGTCTGCAGTGTCAGATATTGAAAGCGAAGAAAGCAGCAACGGTTTAGGTGAAGTGTCAGAGGCGGATAAAGGTAATGGGGAAGCAGATGAGAAAATAACGGATGAAATGCCACAAGAAGCTGAAGCAGGAGCTGAAATAGAAAATGGAACAAAGGATGAAACGGGAAATGAAGTAGAAACGGAAAAAGAGATTGGAATAAAGGAAGAAACAGTAACGATAGATGTTATTACATGGGAAAGTACGCCGGAATATGACAGTGAGCTTGAAGGTGTGTATATTTTTACACCTGTTATTTCTGATGGAGAATATACACTTGCAGAGGATGTTTGGCTGCCTGAGATTAGTGTGACAGTGGCGGATGTGGAAATGATGCTGGAAGAGGAAGAGCTGCCGGATGTGAGTGGAAGTACGGAGCCTATGTGCGGTGTTATAAGCAGGGATACTACCTGGGAGGCCGGAGGGTTGCGTGGTGGGACGCTTATAGTGGAGCCGGGGGTTACACTGACGATAAATGGAGCAATAAACTTACATGAAAACGTTACGATCAAGGGCGGTGGAACTATTCTAAAAGGAAGTAAGGATGCTTATTTCAATATTTCTAGGTACACTAAAGTGACAGTGAGTAATATTACGATTGATGGTGCAAATATATCATCAATAAGAAGTATGATATGTGTTCCCAGCGAAGCTCATTTAGAGATAAATGATGGTTCTGTAATTCGGAATTGTATAATTCAGGTAGAGAACTTCGGGGAAGGAGGGGATGGAGGGGCAATTTGGGCTAGTAATTCTAGTTCGGTGTTTTTGACTGACATGTCAATTTCAGATTGTCATGCACTTGGCATTACTCGTGGTGGTGCAGTTGCGATGTATTCAAATGGGGCGGCCGTACAAATTTGAAAATAAATAATACGATTATTGAGAATTGTTCGTCGGATAGGTGTGCCGGTGCAATTTATGTAGCTTCAGGTGATGTGTCTATTAATAGTGGTACATTCAAAAATAATAAATCAATGCAGGGCGGCTGTATTACAGCTTATAGGAGTGATTTGACTATTAATGATGGCGATTTTATAGGAAATACGGCAGACGAGGGCGGCTGTATTGCAGCTTATGATGGTAATGGATTAACTATTGAAAATGGTAATTTTATAGGAAATACGGCAGACACGAAAGGTGGCTGTATTATGGCTTATAGCGGTGTAGCAACTATTAATGGAGGGCATTTTGAAGGAAATAAATGTTCAAAGGAAGGATATGAGGGAAGTGGAGCAGTCTATGTTGATATTTATAGCGGGCTAGATTTATCTTCTGATGCACATTTTTGCGGAGATGCTTCTTATGGAACAGATGGCATTATGCCGGACAATTATAATTACGTTAGGATAAGGGGCACACTAAACTATCCAGCCACCATTTATGTAAAAGCATATGATGGGCGTGTAATTGCCGCGGGCGGGGGTGACTATATATTATCAATTAAAAATGATTTAGAGAAGATACAATTTGTAGATATTGGGGATTCTGGAGAAACTTATTATAAGGTTTTAGATAAAGAGAACAACTACATATACTTATCCACAACCGAACCCGAATATGGTTACTTTGTGACTTATCACAGCAATGGTGCAGAAGGAAACGTAACAGATGACAAAAAATATACGGACATAGATAACACTGTAACAGTAAAAGACGCTGCAGATTTGAGTTATGAAGGCTATGTATTTGACAGCTGGAATACCAAAGCAGACGGCACCGGAGAATCTTATAATCCGAATGATACATTTACAATAACAAGTGACACAGATTTGTATGCCCAGTGGAAAGAGGTGAAGCTCCTAACCGCCTGGTTCTATTCCGGTGATGAAAACACAGTTGAAACCATCGAAACTCCCATAGAAGACGGCGAAGACAGCGCGGTTATTAAAACTCCTGCATTGGAACCAATACCAGACTGGGCAGCTCTTGGCTGGAACAAAAGCAAATCCGGCTACACCGGGGACATAGCGCAAGGCGCTGAGATAGAGATACCCGAAGATACCCCATTCTATGGCGTGTATAAAAAGGATGTTACCCTATCCTATGATGCTAATTACAATACATCCGGTGATGGAAACGGTAATTCAGGAAATCCTGCAGGCAGCGGTGACAACGAAGATGGAAGCTTCCCTGAGGGTGAAACAGCAGCCCTCTATGCCAATGTAAACGAAACTTCAATAACCTATAAAGAGGCAGACTTCATTCTTGCAAAAGCCCCTGTCCGCATAGGATATGCTTTTGAAGGCTGGAATACCAAGGCAGACGGAACAGGCGACAAATACGAGCCTGAAGCAGCATTTACAGCCCAAAGCGATATAACCCTGTATGCCCAGTGGAGCCGTATTGTGACTGCTACTTTCTATTCCGGTGCAGACAACCATAAAGCGGAAAAAAAGGCGGTAATAAATACAGCAACATCAAGCGGAACGATTATAACCCCGCTTTTAATGGGAATGGAAGGCTGGAGCATTGTCGGATGGGATAGGAGCGAGAACGGATACAGCGGAGATATCGCGCAGGATTCCAGAATTGAAATATCCGTGGATACTTCTTTTTACGGGGTATATAAAAAAGATGCAGAACTATCCTATGATGTGAATTATAGTTTAGGAAATGAAAATGAAAGTGGAAATAACGCATCTGACAGCACACAGGCGTCGGATGCTGTTCCAACACCAGACGCTGCCCCTGAGAGCAATATGGGTACCATCTATGCAAGTATAAACGAGAAAACGATAACTTATAAATATCCCAGCCTAACCCTTGCGCCTGCGCCTTCGCGTGATGGATATGTTTTCACAGGATGGAATACTTCTCCGGACGGAAACGGCGGTACATACAACGCAGGAACAGTGTTTGAACTCCGCTCTGACACAACGCTTTATGCGCAGTGGGCGCCCGAAACCGCAGCATACACGGTAGAGCATTACCTTCAGGACCTAAGCGGAGCCGGATATACCAGGGAAGAAGCAGACACGGAGAACCTAAGCGGAGCCGTAGGGGAAGTGGTGAATGCCATGCCAAAAGTCTACCCCGGATTTACGGAAAATACCGTCCATGAATCAAGGAAGGAATCCGGCGTGGTGGTATCAGACGGTACGCTTGTGCTGAGATTCTATTACGACCGAAATGTATACAATGTAGCCTTTGATCTAAACGGCGGAACGGGAACAGCGCCAAGGGCACAGGAGCTGCGGTACGGCGCATTTTTGCAGGAAGTAGCAAGACCAGCGAGGCCCGGATATACATTCCTCGGCTGGTACAAGGACGAACTTGGAACGGAAGGGAAAGCATGGGATTTTGGCAAGGCGGTTGAGGAAAATACGGAAAATAAATCCGAAACACTGTACGCGGGATGGGTGGATGATATCGCGCCTGAACTTATGCAGCCTAGACTTAATGAAGGGTATAAGAGTTTTCACGACTGGCTTATCCGTAAGAAAGATTTGATAATAACCGTTCCAATAATAGAGGAAGGCAGCGGAGTGAAACAGGCTGATTATGTACTGACTTCGTTTGAGAGAGCGGATCGGGAAAACGTGACAGAACAGGCGCAGGCAATCACACCTGGGCAGGCGCAGATAACCGAGGAAAACGGAAGAACCGTGGCGAAGATTACGATATCCAATGACTTCCGCGGAAGCGTGTCAATGACCTGTAGCGACAATGCCGGAAACATTTCTGCAGGCAAGACGCTCACTGCGCCGGAGGGCGGCGCGGCATTTATAGTAGAGGACAATGCGCCTAAGATTACGTTCTGGTCAAAAGACGGAAGCCTGTCCGGCAGCTTCTACGGCAATGTGACCGTAAATGTTTTGGTTAATGACGAAGGAACTTTGGATATTTATGGAACCGCGACAGAAGACGTGAAGGTTACAGGCGGCATAGCCTCCGTAACCTATAGCATAGATAACGGAGCGGAGACTGCAGTAGAAGGAAAAGGATTTGAGAGCGGGATTGTGCCGTCCTGCGGCTTTTCCGTGGAGATATCCGGAGTGGGCGAACATATACTAAGGGTAACAGCCACAGACAATGCCGGAAACGAAAGCATGGGCCATACCAGAATCAAGATAGCCCTGAAAACGGCAGAACGGAAAAAGGTAAGAACTGTTATTAATAATGATCCGTCCACATCTGAGCCAGTGCAGTTCATAGCCTTAGCAGATGCGCCGCAGCCGTTAAAAAACGCCATACCGGTAAGGGACAGGGAGCCGGAAACCAGAGACAATTCCCATGTGGATGTTTATGCGGCTATCGCAATGGTTACAGGGCTTTTATACCTGCTGTTATACTTCACGACAGACAGAAACGGAATGACGGAGGAAGAAAAAGAGCAGCTCATATCCCATCTGGTAAGCTGGGCGAAACGGGGCGGAAAGCTCAGAAGGCGGCTTGCAATAGCGGCAATCTTCATATTCCTTGCATATTACCACAGCATAGGCAAGAGCACGGCAATTGTTGGGAAAGAGATATATGGGTAGTTGAAGGAGTGCTGGCATGCTTTAAAGAAATATAAGCGATCTGAACGGCAGCACAAACTATTGCGTAATTTGAATTTTTCGTCCTTTGAATTGGCAGTCGATTCTGACTTCATAAGGAAGAATCCGGCAAAGGGAGCAATGGTGAACATCAGGCAGGATGTCTGGCAGAAAATACCATTGTCAGAGCATGAAATAAAAAGATTGATGGATTTTTGCAGTAATAACGGTACATATTCAATCCATGTTCCGTTTCTTATAATCGCAATTGGTGCTTGCTTGCGGTGTGGGGAACCTACAGGGGTGACATGGAGTGATAGATATGAGAAACTGTACTTGTCAGCGCATATTTTAAGGCATACTGGGAATACCTTACTTGCAACTGGCGGAATGGGCATAAAGGCACTGCAGAACGTTATGGGACATTCAGAGGCAAATAATTACAATGAAGGTGTACGACAACAGAAGTTTTGAGACAACCGAAAAGGAAGTACAGAGAATTGATAATGTAATAAATTTTTAAGCAGGAATCCAGCGTCAAAATAACGGCGTTGGGTTTTTGTGTGTCAGAAGAAAAATATGTCAATCGTATGTCAAAATGAGAAAAGTAAAAAGTGCAAGTCTTTGAAAATCAATTTAAATCAACACTTTATAAAATTTTCACACAATTTTAGCACTCAACCATTGACAGTGCTAACAATTCGTTGTATTGTGATAGTGAAAGTAGAACAGATGTGACAAAAAATGCCACAAGTCACCGGCAGCGCATATGACAGATCGGGTTGACATAACATTAAACTTTTATCAATGCCATACGCGCCCAGAAAAGGAGGCTGTTATGAACTTAACAAAATTTACCCAGAAATCCATACAGGCAGTAGAACAGTGTGAGAAACTGGCATATGAATACGGCAATCAGGAGATCGAGCAGGAGCACTTGCTTTACAGTCTGCTCACCATCGACGACAGCCTGATCTTGAAATTGATCGAAAAGATGGAAATACAGAAGGAATACTTCGTGAACCGCGTGGAACAGGGACTGCGCAAACGGGTCAAAGTACAGGGTGGGCAGATTTACATCGGACAGGATCTGAACAAAGTCCTGATTGGCGCTGAGGATGAGGCCAAAGCGCTTGGCGACGAGTATGTGTCTGTAGAACACTTATTTTTGGCAATGATTAAGCACCCGAATAGAGAAATCAAGGAAATCTTCCGGGAATTTGGCATTACAAGAGAGCGGTTCCTGCAGGCGTTATCCACGGTACGGGGCAATCAGAGAGTGACTTCGGACAATCCGGAGGCGACCTATGATACCTTGGAGAAGTACGGTCAGGACTTAGTGGAAAAGGCGAGAAGCCAGAAGCTAGACCCCGTAATCGGCAGAGATAATGAGATTCGTAATGTCATTCGTATCCTGTCCCGCAAGACGAAGAATAATCCTGTGCTGATCGGTGAGCCCGGTGTGGGCAAGACTGCGGTGGCGGAAGGGCTGGCACAGCGTATCGTCAGGGGAGATGTACCTGAAGGGCTGAAAGATAAGAAGATTTTTGCACTGGATATGGGAGCCCTTGTTGCGGGGGCGAAGTACCGGGGCGAGTTTGAGGAGCGTCTGAAAGCGGTGCTTGATGATGTGAAGAACAGCGACGGGCAGATCATTCTTTTTATCGACGAGCTGCACACCATCGTGGGCGCGGGCAAGACGGACGGTGCCATGGATGCGGGCAACATGCTCAAACCTATGCTTGCGAGAGGCGAGCTGCACTGCATCGGTGCTACGACATTGGACGAATACCGGCAGTATATCGAGAAGGATGCGGCATTGGAGCGGCGTTTCCAGCCTGTTATGGTGGAGGAGCCGACGGTGGAGGACACCATATCCATTTTGCGTGGACTGAAAGAGCGGTATGAGGTTTTCCATGGCGTGAAGATCATGGATAACGCATTGGTCAGCGCGGCGGTGCTGTCTAACCGTTATATTTCCGACAGATTTCTGCCGGATAAAGCGATTGATCTGGTGGATGAGGCGTGCGCGCTGATTAAGACAGAGCTAGATTCCATGCCGACGGAGCTGGATGAATTGCAGCGTAAGGTCATGCAATTAGAGATCGAAGAGACGGCTTTGAAAAAAGAGGATGACAACTTGAGCAGGGAGCGTCTCGGTAATTTACAGAGAGAGCTGGCGGAGTTAAAAGAAGAATTGAAAAACCGCATGGCACAGTGGGAGAACGAAAAGGCTTCCGTGGAGAAACTGTCAAAAATCCGTGAGGAGATCGACGAAGTCAACAACCAGATTCAGGTTGCCCAGCGTGACGGCGATTACGAGAAAGCGGCGGAGTTAAGCTATGGAAAGCTGCCTTCTTTGAAACAGCAGTTGGAGATCGAGGAGGAAAAAGTCAGCAAGGAAGATTTGTCTCTGGTGCATGAGAGCGTTTCCGACGAAGAGATCGCGAAGATTATTTCGAGATGGACGGGAATTCCGGTGTCCAAGCTGACGGAGAGCGAGCGGAATAAGACGCTGCACTTAGATGACGAGTTACACAAACGGGTGATCGGGCAGGATGAAGGTGTGACGAAGGTGACGGAAGCCATCATTCGTTCCAAAGCCGGTATCAAAGATCCTACCAAGCCCATCGGTTCCTTCCTATTCTTAGGGCCTACCGGTGTGGGTAAGACGGAACTGGCAAAAGCGCTGGCGACGTCGCTGTTTGACGATGAGGCGAACATGGTTCGTATCGATATGAGCGAATATATGGAGAAATACTCCGTATCCAGACTGATCGGGGCGCCTCCCGGATATGTGGGGTATGAGGAAGGTGGACAATTGACCGAAGCAGTCAGAAGAAAACCGTACTCGGTAGTGCTGTTTGACGAGATAGAAAAGGCGCATCCTGACGTGTTCAATGTGCTTTTGCAGGTGCTTGACGATGGACGTATCACGGATTCACAGGGCAGAACAGTGGACTTCAAGAACACGATCCTGATCATGACCTCGAATATCGGCGCGAATTATCTGCTGGACGGTATCGACGCACAGGGTGCGATCACACCGGAGGCGGAGGAGATGGTGATGGGTGATCTGCGGAATCATTTCAGACCGGAGTTCTTGAACAGGCTGGATGAGACGATTCTCTTTAAACCGCTCACCAAGGATAACATCGGCGGTATTATCCGTCTGATCGTGGATGATCTGAACAGGCGGCTTGCAGACAAGGAGCTGCAGATCGAGCTGACACCGGAGGCGGAGCGGTTTATCGTGGAGAACGCTTATGATCCGGTATACGGTGCAAGACCGCTGAAACGGTATATTCAGAAGTATGTAGAGACTCTGTCGGCGAAGCTGATTTTGGCGGATCAGGTGGAGACGAAGGATACGATTCAGATTGTGCTGCAGGACGGGAAACTGGCGGCGGTGCGGAAGTCATGATTAGAAAAGGAAATTAGAAAGAGCAATTAGCAAAAAGCAAATAGGAAGAGCAATTAGAAAGAACAATTAACAAAAAGCAATTTAGTAAAATAGTAATTACAGAAAAAAGTGATTTGGATCGGAAACAGCAGGGCGGCTATGAAAAGTGCTCTGCTGCTTTTGATTGAAGAGTCGGAATATGAATGTTATGCTAAGTATAGCGTGCCCTACGATGATTTCCTATGGAGTAATTGAAAGAATGATCAAAAGAGTGGTTGAAGCGGAAAGCAGATTTACATAGTGATGGCAAGATGGTAAACTATAAGCAGAATTTTATGGTTAAATGGATTAAAATCGGACAAGCACCATAAGTAATAGGATAATAGGAGGAAAATAACATGCGATATCCTAAATTTTTACAGCAAAACGGTACGATAGCTTTCGTGGCGCCATCCTTCGGGTGTGCGACAGAACCATACAAGAGCGGTTTTTTGCGTGCACAGGAGAAATGGCGTGCACAAGGGTTTCAGCTGGAACTCGGACCGAACTGCTACGTGGAGCAGGGGGTAGGGATCAGTAACACACCGGATCAGTGCGGCGCGGAACTGACCGAATATTACTGCAGGGAGACGAATGACTGTATCATATCCTGCGGCGGCGGGGAGCTGATGTGTGAGATCTTAGACTATGTGGATTTTGATAAAATCGGGAAAGCTGCGCCTAAATGGTACATGGGATATTCGGATAATACGAATATGACATTCCTGTTGACGACGCTGTGCGACACGGCATCCATATACGGACCCTGTGCATCGTCTTATGGCATGGAGCCGCTGCATCAGTCGCTGGAAGATGCGATGTTGTTATTGCAGGGACGGAAGCTGACCATGCAGGGATATGATATGTGGGAAAGAGAGTCGGTGAAGGACGAGGAACAACCCTATGCGCCGTACAATCTTACAGAAACAACTGCTATTAAATATATAATGCCTGACGGCAGGACAAATATTGAGAGCTTGTCTGCTGTGACTGGGAACAGTGGGACACTCATCAATTTCTCCGGCAGACTTCTTGGTGGCTGTATGGACTGTATGATAAATCTGCTCGGTACAAAGTACGATCAAGTGACTGAATTTACGGAAAAGTATAAGGAAGACGGTATCCTCTGGTTTCTGGAGGCGTGCGATCTGAATCTGATGGGGATCAGGCGCGCTATGTGGCAGATGGAGCACGCCGGATGGTTCAAGCATTGCAGCGGCTTTTTGATTGGAAGACCGCTTAACGGTATGGGCGTGGAGGAGTTCGGAATTGATCATTATCAGGCCGCGTATGAGACGCTGCGGAAATATAACGTGCCGGTGATCATGGATGTGGATATTGGACATCTGTCTCCGATGATGCCGTTAATCAGCGGAGCCATGGCGCGCGTTGTCAGCGACGGGCAGGAGTACCGGGTGGAGATGGAGCTTCGGTAATATAAGGAAAGGATGGGGTAAGATGATACCGAAAGATCCGGTTATGTTACTCAGCTTTATTAATTTGAAGCTGCGTGATTATTATACAAGTTTAGAAGCGTTCTGCGATGATATGGATATAGACCGCAGAGAGATAGAGGATAAACTGTCCGGCATTGATTATCATTACGATAAGGAGAAAAATCAGTTTGTCTGAGAAAATTAAAATTACAGTCGTTACGGGAAACGAAAAAATAAATACAAAATCGAATATGCGAAATAGAGATGCTGTAGTTGTGACGCATGATCCATCAACGACAATCATGTCAACTTTGTTGAAAAATGATCTGATAAACGGCAGTTTTTGCGGCGGAAGAGGAGATTGCGGACGGTGTAAGATACAGTTTCTGGAAGGAGTGACTATGCCCACCCCGTTGGAAAGAAGTGTGATGGAGCCGGAAGAACTGCGCTGTGGATACCGCCTTGCATGTCTGGCAAAACCGAAAGACGACTGTGTCATAAAACTGGCGCTCGCGGACGCTGCCAAAATAGAGATTGTATCCGACATGATAGATGTGACAGAAAGTGATGACCGAACAAGTCAACTTAATAAACAGACTCAAAACCATAAATCAGATGTTATGAAATCGGCGACGGAAAAAGATCTTATAATAGCGGTAGATTTGGGTACAACCACCATAGCGATGCAGCTTATGGGTATGGAGGGCGGGCAAGTCATTGATACCTATTGTGAGATGAATCCGCAGAGACGTTACGGTTCAGATGTGTTATCAAGGATTAAGGCGTCATGTGAAGGGAGTAGGGAGATATTACAGCGGTTAGTAATAGAAGTGCTGGAGCGAGGCGTTTCGCAGTTTGAACGATGTCTGTCAAAGAGAACGACGGCAAGTGAAACCGGTATCAGAGCCATGTGTATTGCCGGTAACACCACCATGGAGCATCTGTTTATGGGATACGACGTATCGTCGCTGGGACGGAGCCCTTTTACGCCGGTGGAGATCGGATTGCAGGAGTACCGGAATCCGGCATGGGATTTTAAGGTCTGGCTCGTTCCGGGTATCAGCACCTTTGTAGGCGGAGATATCGTGGCAGGGCTTTATGCACTGGGGGTGCTTCCCGGAGGAGGTGGAGCACAGAGGGTTAATAACATTAGTGAAGTGCAGGATAAGAATGAACCTCAGGACAAAAGTGAGGTTCAAAGCCGGGCTGAACTTCAAAATAAAATGCAAGATAAGAACGAGACTCATGCCACAATACTGATTGATTTAGGCACGAACGGAGAGATGGCAATTACCGACGGTACACACATGATTGTCACCGCTACCGCGGCAGGTCCGGCTTTTGAGGGCGGCGCCGGTGCGGGAGTTATAGGAAGTGACATGATTGCCTGTGCGGCTTCTCTTTTAAAGCAGGGAATACTGGATGAGACCGGGCTGCTTGCAGAACCCTATTTTACGGAAGGGGTTACTGTAGGAGAACCGGCAGTACGGCTCTGTAATAAAGATATACGTGACTTACAGATGGCTAAGGCGGCAGTTCGTGCCGGAATAGAGATTTTACGGAGGCAAATGGGCGAGACACAGATCGAGCACATTTATCTTGCGGGCGGATTCGGCTATTATCTTAATGTAGATGCGGCTTTTTCCATCGGACTTCTGCCGGAGCATATGCGCGGCAGGACCACGGCAGTAGGCAATACGTCGTTAGCAGGAGCTTATATGCTGGGGCGTGATCTGTGGAGAGGAAAGACAAATCAGGCGGCATTGGAGCGGAGTCTTTCTTCTATAGTAAGCATTAATCTGGCCGAGTGGGAAGAGTTTGAGCGGCTGTATGTGCGGTATATGAATTTTTGCAATGAGTGATAGGTTTAAGATTACGTTAAAAAGAGGCTTTTTTCTGGTTTACGCTGTGATAAGAAATGCCGGTTTTATGCGGTTTTCAAAGATTACAGTAGTTACTGATAACATATGTTTTGAAATCTACTAGTGACAAAGTTTAACCACTCCGACGTGGCAGTGTGGAGGGGTTAAATCATTTCTATAGCTTCTCTGAGTTCCTCTATTGTTTTGTGTGTATATGTTCTGGTCGTGATAGTCTTAGAGGCATGTCCGACGAGACGATCTATACAGACCTGATTTGCACCGGCACTATCCAGGAGCGATATAAAGGTATGGCGGCAGTCATGTGGAGTGTGATATGTAGTGATACCGATAGAGGTCAGGGTTTTTTTAAACAATCTGGTATATGCCTGCGTGCCGATTGGAAGATCGTTCAATGCAAACAGTATGCCATTGTTCATGGAAAGCCTGTGCTCAACAAAACCGTGTATCTTTGAGTGTATCGGTACAATGCGGTTTTTACTGGCTTCGGTTTTTAATCCTCCTTGGAAGATACCGGCAGCTAAATCTATGTTTTCTGGTGGCATTAGGAGTAATTCAGATATCCGCCAGCCAGAATATATGTAAATCAAGATACTGTCCACCCAAGGCACGTCTGTGTTATTCCATAACAACTGTATTTCATCATGTGTAAAGGGTACTCCCGGCATATCATCTTCTGATACTGTAATATTGGCGAATGATGAATAGCCTTTCTTGATGATATCATTCTGTAGGGCAAATTTGTCCATCTGGCTAAAAAGGTTCTTAATATGCTCCTGTAAGGCATGTGATAGTGGTCCGCCTTTCTTTCCCTCTTGTGAGAGGACGCTTTTAAAATCTGGTGTTCGTAAATCCCTATAAGGTAGATCATAAAGCAGCGTACAGTAGTTGTAGGCAGATTTAGTACAGTCTTTTGTACTCTGTGAGTAAGTTCGCCCGCTCTCTTCGTATTTGTCTTTGTAGAATAGTTCATACAGGGCAGAAAACGTTATATTTCGGTCAGATATGCGGTAAGGTTCCTTATTGAAGTCTGCCAGTGCTATCATGGCTGCTTCGCGGGTTTCATAACGCCCCAGAACGTCATACACGGGGTAATAGCGCTCATCCATGCGGGTGTTGACCCGGACTTCATAAGGCTGCCGTCTTTTACCGGACAGCTTCACGACGGAACCGTAGCCGTTTCTGGCTCTCATTGGCTTTCCACGCGGCATAGTGTGTTCTCCTCCTAAAAATGAGTATAAAAATAACAGCTAGCAAACTATCTGCTTTTTCTGAGTAGTTCGCTTGCAAGCTGTTCCCGAAGATGATACACTATATACATGGTTGGATCTCGCATCTTCGGGTGCGTGTATTTTAAAGCCGTTCCTGTTGTCGCAGGGGCGGTTTTAACGTTTGACAGATTTTTGTATATTGGTTATAATATACTTAACAAGGAAGCCGATACGATAGTGTACACCTATCCGTTTCCGGCGAAAATATTGGTTATAAAAATAGCACCTTTACTTTGCTAGAGCGGGGGTGCTATTTTTTATTTTTCATGTTCAGAATGGCTACAATTAGCAGTCCAACAGTAAGCATAATCTGTAGTTCCTCATATGTACTCATAAAAACGCCTCCTTCCTTTCAAGGCTCGGAATGGAGGTATTCACACCCTATCGGCTCCCTTGGTAAATATATTATATTGTCAATGTGCGTTAGGACGAAAATGGATTGCCCTTTCAATATAAAAAGGTGCAACCAAATGGTCACACCTTTACGGTCATCAAATTACAAGATGGGCGGCGTATCCATCATCTCAGGTACTCTCGCGAGTGCGTCGGGGGCCTTTCCGACCTTTGCAATTTGATTAACAGTTATTATTATGTGCCATTATTATATGTTATACATATTCATTTGTCAAATTTTTTCAACCGTCCATTTTGGATGCCGTGTCTGAGTTTGGAGTCTGTGATTGTATGTAGAGTGGCGACATATAGATAATTGTCTTTGGCATCCACCTTTATACCAACTTGCACATTCTCAGAAATGCATTTGACCAACTCAAAACTCATATCCGCCTCATTTGGATTAACACCTATATAATCGGGAGAAGATATAATCTGAGGTATCATTTTAATATATTGCATACAGTCCGGGTGTCTTTTTAAAATATGCTTTTTTAATCCCTCTGATTGGTAGATAGCGGAATATTTTATTTCATAAGGCAGATATGAGTTGAAATTCTCACTAAAGGTACCTACCGCAGTTAGCCGGTTATTCATGTGTTTTCCTCTATATTTGTTTCATGCGTTTTGTATTGATATATTTAGTTGCGGATCATTTGTTTTGTGCGCCAGTGGTTATTCCTGCGAGGGTTCGGGTGTGGTAGTATCGGACTCATGAGAATTATCATCACTCAGGTATGCTTCTACTGCGTTTTCTATTTCCTCTTTAGTCATTTTACCTTGAAACCATTCTTTTGGCTTACTGTATTTATCTGTTTCTGCAAGAGTTCCAGCATATTCAGCTACTTTTTTTCGGCCTTCATTGTTCAAAGGCTCACAAGTGCTTTTATACCATTCAACCCAATCTTGCAGTAGCTTGGAGCGCTCCATCATCCGATTGAGATATTCAATAACCTTTTTATATTCTGATTCTAAGATTTCTTCGCCAGATTCATATTTCTTGAGTATTTCCCTCGCTTCTGTATCTTCTTTTAGCCGTTCCAAAGCTTCTGGTGTCACTTCAATAGTAGCGTCATATTTATGAATATTACTTACCTTTTTCTTTTCGAGTTCTATTTGACGTTCCTCTTGCAGTTTATTAAATTCTTCTTCTGAACTGGCAAATGAGTAAGAGTGGTCATAATCTATCTTTTCTGTCACTTTCTTATCATCAAACATTCTATAATATTTTTTACTATCTTCATCAATAAGGTCTGTAATCTTACAATCAAGAGCAAGGCATAATTTAGATAAAGCATTTATTTTGGGATTATATTTCCCCGCTTCATATTGTCTGATTGTAATTTCAGCAATACCAGCCTTTTCAGCAAGTTGCTTTTGAGTTAGGTGGTGTTGTTTTCTTAGTATCTTTATTTGCTCTCCGATAGCCATTTTTATCACCTCATTCTGAATTATAGCATATGAAAGCAAAAAAAGAATAGATGTATTTACATCTTTTTGTTGACATTCGTATTTCTTGGTGATACGATAATTTCAAAATAGATGTAAATACATCGTAATAGATGGAATAACATCTGTCAAATATAAATTTATGAGAGAAGGTGAAAATGTGAAAGCTAACAAAAAGAAACTGGAACTTGCAATGGCTACAGCATGTATGAACACAGAAGATATACAAAAGGCGTCTAACATGCCTCGACCTACGATTAACAATGTAATTTCTGGTCGTAGTGTAAGACCTGGAACTATTGGGAGAGTAGCAAAAGCTTTAGGAATTGATGTTGCAGAAATCATTGAAGATTAAAAAGCGCAGTGTTTCAGAGTAGAGAGGGGTGAGAAAGTAATGTATTCATATAACAAGCTCAAGGGCAGAATAGTTGAACTGTACGGAACACAGGTGAATTTTGCAAAGAAACTTGGCATATCCAAAAACTCAATTTCAAAGAAGCTGACCGGGAAAACGGAATTTTCGCAGTCTGATATAGAAAAGTGGGCGGTGCTTTTAGATATTGAAAGGGGCGAATATGAGGAGTATTTCTTCACATGAGAAGTATACAGTGAGTTTTGAAAAGCGGCACCCGAAAAACTCAGATGCCGCAACTGATTAGGAAACTGCATGTGCAATTCCTTGGTCTGTCAATTTGAACTCGCCCAATACGTTTTCCTTGACAAGACCTATGGACGCAAGCTGTTTTCCAACTGGAGTATCAATGCGTTGCCAATCATTAACTCCTGTGCGTACATATTCGTCATAAAGACGTTTTAATGCTTTTGCAGCAAGATCAGTCATTGTATGCGCTCCTTTCTTTTAAACTTGGCTCTGCACAGCCTGTAAGGAGATCATAACATCAAGTAACAAAAAAGTTGTACCATTTTAAACTTTAGAGTTGACAAGGTGTAATTTAATGTTGCATTTAGTTAATTTTATAAAAATTTGGAGGTAGATCATGGGTGAAAAGCATTTTGACTGCACAACCTGCAGATACCGTTACCTACACTTTCCCAATATGGACGATTTTGAAATCTCCATGCAGGAATGTTTGTGTGACGGTGAGGATTATGAGGAAGAACAATAGAAAGGAGATGAAGTAGATGCCCGTACCAAAGGACTCTACGATGTTAAAGCCGGACAGCCGGAAAGTACTCATTGCAATGGCGGCGGCGGAAATGGAACCGAAAGACGTTTCTTCGGAGTCTGGGGTTCCGGTGAATATTATTTATACAATCCGCCGGAGATTTTACACAAAACCAAAGTATTTGGGAGCGGTAGCGAGGGCTTTAAAGGTGAGTGTAGTAGATCTGATTGAGGATAAGGAGGTAGAAGTGAAGATTTGTGAAGAATGAAGATTCAGGATTTATAAAAATCCATAGAAAGATTCTTGAATGGCCATGGTACAAGGATATTAATACCTGCCGAGTTTTCATACATATGCTTCTTAAAGCGAACTGGAAGGAGGGAAGATTTCGGGATACAACGGTGCCGCGTGGTTCTTTTGTATCGTCGCTCGATAAGCTGTCGGAAGAAACGCTGCTTACAAAACGTGAAATAAGAACTGCAATTTCGCACCTAAAAACGACAGGCGAATTGACAGTCAAAACAACGAATCGATACAGCATATTTACTGTAAAAAACTATGAGTTATATCAAAGTGACGACACACAGAGCGACATTAAAGCGACAAGCAGACGACACTCCAATGACACTCTAACGACACTAATAAAAGAAAAGATAAGAAAGGAAAAAGAATTAAATAATATCACTAAAGATGATATTATTTGCCCGGAGCCGGAAGAATCCGCTCCGAACCTAAGCGGCATA
Source organism: uncultured Lachnospiraceae bacterium (assembly GCA_947175435.1). Lineage (GTDB taxonomy): Bacteria > Bacillota > Clostridia > Lachnospirales > Lachnospiraceae > UBA3282. Next base: position 48,855 of record CAMWMS010000001.1, read on the forward strand.
TTGTTGCCGTTGAATGACAAATCATTTTATGATGTGCCATTAGACAAGATCGCCCTGTGGAAAAGTACATATCTGGCGGTAGATGTTGAACAGGAATTAAGGCGTATGATTGCGTGGCTTGATTCGAACCCGACTAAGCGTAAGACCAGAAGAGGCATTGAGAGATTTATCAATAACTGGCTGGCTAGGACGCAGGACAGCGGCGGCAGCAAAGGACAGAAGGGGGTGAATGAGTCAGTTGGAAACAACGCATATGATACAGACGCAAGACGGGAGCAGCTTGCGCGGGCGTTTGCTGAAGCAGGAGACCGTTTCGGTGAAAGAGATGATGTACCTTTTAAGTGAGTATGACATCGAGGATTATGGCGAGGCGGTATTCTCCGATACACCTAAAGCGCAGAATGGGGAGTTTAGAAGCTGTCGGTCGATGATCCCGTTTGAACATCTTGATAAGACTGCAAAAGACTTTGACTGGAATATTTACGGGAGCGGTTCTTTGGAGATGGAGCGTAAGCTGACCAATGCCTTTGTGCTGAATTTCCAAAAGTTCAGGAAGGAGGGAAAGGGAATATACATCTATTCAAGCACAAAAGGAACCGGTAAAACCTATCTGTCTTACTGCCTGGCAAATGAGGTTATGGGAAGGTATGACGTAAATGTGAAATTCACCAGCATACTTGAATACTTAGACCTTACGAAGAAGGGCTATAGCAGCATGACAGACAAGGAGGAGAAAGACGGAATTGTGAAGGCTACTGTCTTGATTCTGGACGATATAGGGGTGGAAGTTAGCCGGGAATGGGTAAATACCACGCTGTATCAGCTGATCAATTACAGATACGCCAATAAGTTGATCACCATTATCACAAGTAATTATCCCGTTGAACAGCTAAAGGTCGACGACAGGATCAAGGACCGGATCAATGCCATGTGTCTGCCGCTCCATATCCCGGAAGTATCTATTCGTGCAATGGAAACGGATAGAGCAAACAGTGAGTTTATTCATGAAGTATTTGGAACAAAATAACAGCCCGTACCAGAGAGGCAACTCTGATAAGGGCAAGTAACCCGACAAACTAGCAAATGAGGGTATGTATGAATTATAACACGCCTGATACCCTCTGTAAAGAAAGGAGCTAAAAAGTGATAAATGAAGTATTAAACAAGGATGCAGCAGTAGAGCTTTTTGAGAGAGAAGCTATATTAATGGGGGAAAATAATGTTGTTCCGTTCTATCGGGCAGTGGAGCTCTTCGGAGAAGAGGCAGCGATATTTTTTGATAGAAATATGGGATACGGAAATTATTTAAAATTTGGCGGTGATTATAGCGGATGGGGAGCGTGCAGTATAGAGCGTCCCTTTACGAGTTATCTTTATAAGGCCGGATTTCTGAAACTGGTAACGGAACACAACTATTTGCGTATCATAAAGGCCCATAAGGAAAGTGAAGCTGGAAACATCCTTGACAGGTATGAGGAGGAACGTAGCCGCAGGATAGATGAGCGGGACGCAGAAGAAGAACGCAAGAGAGCAGAACGCAAGGCGAAACGTGCAGCAGCTAAAGCGGCCAGAGAAGCGGCCAAGAAAGAGCAGGAGGAGCAACTATCATGAATAAGAATAATTTGGAGGAAATTGTATTCAAATATGAACGTTTGCAATCACTTATCGGAGTTATACAGTTGTTAGTTGCGGAAGTGGTGGAGATTTCGGGCGCACCTGATGACTGTCTGACTAATGCCCTATATGAAGTTGAGATAGAAATGAAAAAGAACAACGAAACATTAAGGGAAGTTATTCAGCAGAAAGGCGGTGTGAAGTAATGCAGGATATGAAAGATCCATTCCAGTTATCAACGGAAATTGAGGGAGTGGCAATGGTAATAGCTGGACTTGGAAACCAGTTAGACAGTAACAAAGCAGATATATTAAACCCCTCTGCTATGAAAAGTGCGCTGTATGGTGTGCAAATTCATTTAGAGCGCATAGCGGAGGATTTGGAGAAAGCGGAGAAAGGAGGGGCGGTATGAATTATAAAGAACTGATTGACGAGTATCTGGACAAAATCGACGATGAAAGATTTTTGAGGGCTATTTATATATCAGTCCGTGATTACGTGGACGAGAAAGGTGATGAAGCATGAAAAGAGAATATTTACTTTATGGGAACAGCGGGGAGGTAGGGTTATGAATGTAAGAACTTTTGTCGGCGGGAGGGGAGAGGATCACTTTAAAGAGATTGACCTTGACAATTTCAACGGTGTTTTGACCATGGAAATGTCGGGGAACTCTATAAGAGTGAAACATCTTGAATTTAAAAGAAAGGAGGATGTGGATGTACATACACGGGTTTATTGACGGAGCACTGGTTGTGATCGTGGTAGAAGTGGTTGCGCTGGTAGTAACAGCGGCAGTTTACACAAAGAAGAAAGGTAAATAGCAGTTGGCGGGCGGCGGCAATGTCTGCTGCCCGTTTCGACGTGCTGTGGCTTTTATGCCGTTAAAAATGGTACAACTTGTTCTATGAAATATCAGATAATGGTATATAGGAGAGAAAGAAAAGGACTTGCGGGGTGATACTGATGGCAAAAAGCACAATAGTAGAATGGACAGAACCGGACAAGCTCCTGTTATTGGAAGCATGGGCGAGGGATGGGCTGACAGACGAACAGATTGCTGGAAACATGGGCATTACTGTCAGGTCACTCTATAACTGGAAAAGGAAGAGCGTTCCGATTTTTCAGTCCCTAAAAATCGGGAAAGAGGTTGCGGATATCGAAGTAGAGAATGCACTTCGTAAGAAAGCCCTTGGATTCCGCGAGACGGAACAGACAGTTTCTACACGTAAAACGGTTGAATATGAGAATGGCAAACGGGTAAGAGAAGTTACAGAGCCAGTTGTGACCGAAGTAGAAAAGTATTACCCGCCGGATACTACGGCGCAGATATTCTGGCTTAAGAACCGGAAACCGGAGCAGTGGAGAGACAAGCAGGAGCAGAAGGTAGATTTAACGGAGGCGGTGAAGATCGTTGACAGTATCGGAGACAGTGATTGACTTCGGAAAATTGATAGTTCCGGCGTTCTATCCAGTCCATAGGGACATTGTGAAGGGCGGGCATACATATTATGACTTGTACGGCGGCAGAGGAGGCTTAAAGTCCTCGTTTATATCGTTAGAGATCATTCTCGGGATGATGAAGGATGAACAGGCAAATGCTGCCATATTCCGCAAATATGCGGTGACGCTTCGGGAATCAGTCTATGAACAGATACTTTGGGCGATTGATGTATTAGGTGTTTCCCATCTGTGGGATGTGGGAGTGAGTCCCATGCAGTGCACTTATAGACCTACAGGACAAAAGATTATCTTTCGAGGGCTTGATAAGGCAAAGAAAACGAAATGCCTGAAAGCCAGCCATGGATATTTCAAGTACCTCTGGTTTGAAGAACTTGACGAATTTCAGGGATCAGAGGAAATCAGAACCGTACAGCAGTCTGTACTTCGTGGCGGTGAGAAGTTCGTAGTATTCAAGAGCTTCAACCCGCCGATCAGTATCAGTAATTGGGCAAATCAGTATGTAAATGAGCCTCGTAGTGACAGCTATCGGCATAAGAGCAGTTATTTGGACGCGCCACCAGAATGGTTAGGACAACAATTCATAGACGACGCGGAACATCTAAAAGAAGTCAATGAGAGAGCATACCAGCACGAATATTTAGGTGACCCAGTCGGCACAGGTGGACAGGTATTTGAATTTTTGGAGATACGGACAATTACGGATGAAGAGATGATGCAGTTTGACCGTATTTATCAGGGAATAGATTTCGGCTGGATGCCTGACCCGATGGCATTTATCAGATGTTCATTCAGGCCAAACCATGAAAAGGTGTATCTTTTGGATGAGTTTGTCGGCAGGAAGATTAGTAATGAGGATCTGGCAAAAGAGATTAAGCGGCGGCGGTATAATGATTACTACATTATGTGCGACTCTGCGGAGCCTAAGTCGATATCTGACTTGATACGGATGGATGTCTGGGCGCATTCGGTCAGTAAGAAACCGGGTAGCGTGGAATATGGCATGAAATGGTTGCAGAGAAGGACTATCGTTATTGACCCGGAGAGAACGCCCTGTGCATACAAAGAAATCATAGAATACGAGTATGATCGGGACAAGGACGGGAATTTTCTGTCGGGCTATCCAGATAAAAACAATCACTGTATCGATGCACTCAGATATGCCCTATATCGAGCCATCTTCTCATGGGAGACCAAAGCATAGCAGGAAGGAGAAGTATACAGAGTATGGATTATTTGAAAGTACATTGTTTTCACTGTAAAGGAGATTTTGAGCTGTACAATCGCAACATGAATTACGATGACAAACCACCGAGGTGCCCGCATTGTCTGAAAATGATGAATAAGACACAGTGGGAGCGGCTGATAAATGCTTATTATACATTTGCGGAGGTCAATAAGAATTTCAGGAAATATCACGATGACAGGGGAGAAGCGCTGTTTCAGGTGGAACTTAGGAGCTATTATGTGAAGCCGGAAAAGATCGTGATAGATGATTAAGGAAGATGGAGGAATAAACGATTATGAATAAGCTTGTATGTGGCATGGTGGTAGATGAAGATATATATGATAAATACAATTGGGACAAAAAAACAGGCATGCGTAGAAAGTATACACTCGGAGGACAGGAACGTTCTCTTGATATAGTGGAGTTTTATTCGATGACAGAAAGTTGTAAAGTTTTTTATCCAGAAATGGTAGCGGATGCAAAAAAGATAGCAGAACAGATACAAAAAGAGATCAGAGAATATTATGCAGCCAAAGAGGGCAGGAAGGAGAATACAGCTATGAAACACGATACATTCGACGAATATTTAAAGGATTTGCAGGAGATTCATGCCAAGGCGGCTCCGGAGAGAATGGAGCTTAAGCAGAAGTGGGACGCAGCGCAGAAACGTTGGCAGGAAGACCAGAGGGAGTTTAAAGGTGATGAGCATTATCTTGCAAGGGAAAAAGTGCGGTATCTGGATGCACAGGAGGAGTACAAGAACAGAGTCCAAGATCTGCAGCGGAGAACGCGGGAGGAGATTCAGGCAGTGCAGACCGAGTATGAGAAGCATGTGACGGATTTCTATTCGGCGAACGGGAATCGGCTGGATGATGGCGTGGTACGGCTTTTAAATTCCGGCATTAAGCTGACTGACGCGGAGATTGACGGCATGGTAGATCAGAATAGGAGCAACCCGACCATGTTACGGCTGATTTCCGATCACTGTGAAAAGCAGGGAATAGAGAACCAGAATGCCAGAGTATTCGGGAGCCTTGCCCGAAAAGCCGGTTCAGACGAAAGAGAGGCGTTTAAGACGATTGCTGACATGGTTGAAAAAGCAGTCAGCGAGAATGAAACAACATCGGATGTGTGGGCAAAGGCGGACTCACATTTTCAGAGACTTAGCGACCAGCAAATAGGAGCTATGAGTGCATTTTGGGTGCGACCAGAAGCGTCTCAGACTCAGTCAGTAGAATAAATATAGTGGGAGACGGTGCAGAAATCTGAGATGGTAACTGCGCCGTTTTTGCGTTGTCTGTCATATTTATCCGAGGTGAAGTGTCCTGCAAAAAATGGTACAACGCCCCTTCTCAAATATCAGATAATAGAGATGAGGAAAGGAACAAAGGGATTGGAGGGATGGGGAATGAATGAATTGTCAGCACAGGCGCAGGAGGCCAGACGGGATTACAAAAGACGGTATCGGATTAGAAACCGAGAGAAGATCAACTTACAACAGAGAATGTGGAGAAAGAAGAATCCGGACAAGGTAAAGGAGTATCAGGCGCAGTATTGGGAACGTAAGGCGGGGAAAGCCGGTAACATCAGGGCGTCATGGAAGGATTACGGTATCACGCAGGAAAGAGTAGATGAGTTGGTGGAAATTGTCAGATCAGGTGAGTATGACAATGTGGCGCTCTCTGCGGCTCATATGGCGGATGAAAAGGCAGCAGAGCATATTATCTTGTCTGTGAAGAAAAATCTTTCCTATGAGCGTCTGGAGTACCACGATAAGTTAGGTCGGTGTCCGCTGGGAAGGACAGATTTTTATGGTGCAAGGCGGTTGTTCTTCCACTATTTGGACTGTGCATTGAAAAACGATTAATTTGTATGATAATGGGAGGATGAAAATGAATAAAGAAAATAATGCAAAATTGTACAAGATTGAACTGAATGACATGGGTGACCATATTGACATATCGACAGGGGATACGGAACTTTTTGACAGGTTCCGGGAAACATATAAACAGATAGCAGATGCGGCTAAAGACCTTCCACGAAGGTGCGAGGAGATAGATAAAGTCCGCGCTATTCCTGGACATGAAAACAAAATAGTAGAAAAGATATGGATAAATGTGAGATTCTGTAAGGAATCAGCTGAAAAGATAGACGATATTTTCGGCCAAGGTACATTAAAAAAATATTTCCGCAGTCTCTATGAGAAAATTCCTGATTTCGTACCCGAAGCGAATTGTTTCATAGACTTTTATGATCAGATGATCCCGGTATTGGAAAAATTATTTGGGCGTAAAGTGGATGATAGCGAAAAGGAGCGCATTAGGTCCATGGGGAAATACGTCAATTTTTATGGACAGACTCCGGGTGGGGATAAGGTTGTGCCGAATCGGAGGAAGCGGTATGGAAAGAAACATTGATGTGGATCTGATACTGGATATCTTGTCACGCGATAACACCGTGGAGGTGAAGCGGAACAAAAGTGGCAAGATTATTATATTAGAAGTGGAGAAGAAGATTAGAAAATCAAAATAATGGCTCATGTAAGAGGTCATGGGTAACGGCTAAGTGGTGCCAGCAGATGTGTAATGCGTGTCTGTTGGCACCTTTTTTGTTTGAGGTGGATTATGGCGCAGTATGACGGAAGTATACGCATAGGGACAGGAATAGATGATAAAGGATTTAAAGCGGGAAGTAAAGAGCTTGAGGCCGGTGCTCGCCGCTTGGCTAAATCTGTGTCTGATAGCCTTGGAGAGGGCGCAAAAATCGCGTTACAAAAACAGACAGACGCTTTTATTAAACTAAACCAGCAGTATGCAAATCAAGAGCAGAAAGTAATAAACCTTGCCAGCAAACTTCACGATTTACAAAGGCAAAAAGTTGAAACTGATGAATTCAAAGAACTATCAAAGGATTTGGACAAAGCAAAAGCCTCTCTTGACAGGCTGTATGAAAGACGTGATTCATATAAAGCATTAGGAAAAGAAACACCGCCCAAACTCGATCTTGATATTTCGAATGCAGAAAGAAAAATAAGGATTCTTGAAGCAGATATAAAAGAGTTAATTACAACAGATAAAGCATATTTGCCCGTAGACACAAGCAATGTAGAGCAGCAGATTGCCGAGGCGGAGCAGAAACAGATGCAGATGTATTCTGCGTTGCAGAATGCCGCAGATACTCTCGGATTAAAAATAACCCAGAATGTAGAAAAAGAAGAAGCTAAAGCGAAAGCTATCCAAGAAGAAGCCGCGGAAGAAGAACGACTTGCGAAAATAAGGGAAAATGCCGTTGTCGGAAGTCAGCGGATTGTGAAGATTGCGGAGCGGAGAAAACAGCTTTTGCAAGAGAGTGCTGACATGGAGGCGGCCGGCATTGGTGCGGGTTATCAGCAATACGATTCGGCAAAGCAGGAGATTGCCGAAATTGAGCAGAAAATCAGGGACTATAACAACGGCATTAAGGAAGCAAAAGAAAATTACAAAAAGCTTGGGGATGCCGTAAAGAAAGCCTTTACCGCTGTCGGCAATATGCTGAAAAGGGCAAATTCCCTCATCAACTCTTTTGGAAAGCGCATAAAAGAAGCGTTTTCAAAGTTTACAAAATCTGCATCCGGCGCAACAAAAAGTGCAAACGGATTCACCCTCTCTTTGAAAAACATCTTAAAGTACGGATTCGGAATCCGAAGTCTTTATGTGCTTGTAAACAAACTGCGATCAGGAATAAAAGAGGGGTTTGCAAATTTACTTACTTCTAGTCATTTGTTGGAAAATTCCGTTAATGGAATAAAGGCAAGCGCATTGACACTCAAAAACGCTTTTGCGGCGGCGTTTTCTCCGTTTGTTGAGATTGCATTGCCTTATGTCCAAAAACTTCTTGATTACATGATACATCTTGCAAATGTGGCAGGACAGTTTTTTGCTGCGATTACCGGCAGAAAAACATATATAAAGGCAATCAAACAGACTACAGAAGCGCTGAAAGAAGAAACAAAGGAAATGAATAAACAGCTTAGTCCCCTGGACAAGCTGAACAATCTTTCCTCCCAGAAGGGCACAGGGGCGGATACTGGCGGTGCCGGCGCGATGTTCGAGGAAGTGCCAATCACAAGCAGTATTCTTGATATGGCTGAAAAGATAAAAGATGTTTTATCTAAGTTATTTGCGCCGTTGAAAGAAGCGTGGGAGCGTGAGGGTAAGTTTGTCATGGATTCATGGAAATACGCCCTCGATGAAGTATGGAAACTGATTAAGGACATCGGTAGAGATTTCCTTACAGTCTGGCAACAAGAAGGCACCATTAAAATCTTTGAGGATTTACTACATATCATCGGGGATATCGGGATTGTAGTCGGACATCTGGCACGCAACTTCCGAGACGCTTGGAACGAGAGTCAGACGGGATTGCGGATTCTCGAAAACATTCGGGATATCATCGGGGTTATTGTTCATAATATAAGGCTTGCCGCAGATCAAACGGTAGAGTGGGCTGACAAGCTGAATTTTAAACCACTTCTTGAAGCATTTGAGCGGTTTACGAAGTCTCTTATTCCTCTCGCAGACGCGTTGAGTGGTGTGTTAGCAGATTTTTATACGAAAGTTCTTTTACCGCTTGCAAAATGGACGGTAGAAAAAGGGCTTCCGGAACTGCTCGATGTATTTACGGCGTTCAATGAAAAAGTAGACTGGCAGGCATTAAGAGATAATCTTGCAGAGTTTTGGGAGCATTTAGAGCCGTTTGCAGAAACGATCGGTGAAGGATTGATTATATTTATTGAGCGAGTTTCTAACGCCCTTGCAGACTTTGTAAATAGTCAGGAGTTCAAAGATTTTCTTGTTACTTTAGAAAATTGGATGGACTCTGTAAGTCCAGAAGATGTTGCAGACGCTTTGGAAATGATCGCAAAGGGGTTAATCGCTCTAAAACTTGCTTTGATTGGATTCTCCGGATTAAAAGGTGTTTCTGAAATATTTACTACAATTAAGAGTATATTACCGCTTTTATCAATTTTGGGTGGCGGTATAATGACAACTGTCAAGATATTAGGCATTGCATTAAGCGCAATTGTCGCAAAGCTAGCACCGATTGCGGTAGCAATTAAAACATTTATAGCGTCAACATTTTCGTTAGGTGCAGCTATTAGCGGACTGATAACAGCTTTCGCGGCTGTATCGGCGGCAGTTTTTGGGTGGAATGTCGGAAGTTTGATAGCAGAAAAACTTGACCTTGATCCAAAACCATTTAAAGAAACTATGTCGGAAATAAAAAGTTCATTTACAGACGGAAGCTGGAAAGAAGCGCTTAAACTGTGGGGCGAAGACATTAAGGCAGCATGGACTGAAATATGGGGATATGTAAAAGAGGACTTTGAAAATTCGATTCTCGGAGGGGTGCTTGTATCATTTACAGACGGTACATGGAAAGAAGCAATGAGTTTGTGGGGAAATGATATTTATAGTGCATTTGTGACTTTAGGGCAAAGACAAGTAGAATGGCTAAATTCTTTAAAAAATAAGTGGTTGCAAACTTGGAATAACATTAAAGCTGGGATTTCTGGTGTTATCGCTTCTATAAAATCCTCGGTGGGGTCTGCTTTAGATTGGATTGGCAGCAAACTTAAATCTTTGCAAAGCGCGTTTAGTAGTATCGGGAGCGGATTTTCTGGCAGTGGCGGTTTATTTGGAAAATCCAGATCGTCAGCCACAACGTATTCCATGCAATCTCCATCACCCTACGCACTAAACCCAGCCTTTGCCGCATTACAGACCGCAGACTTTCCAGCTTACGCTACCGGGCAAGTAATACCTACAAGCATGAAACAGCACCTTGCTTGGCTTGGTGATAATAAGAGGGAAACAGAGGTTGTGTCTCCACTGTCCACTATTGAAGAAGCGGTTATTAACGCTATGGCAAAGGTAAACGGCAACAATGGCAATAACGGCGGCAGTCAAGAAATCAATCTTAATCTTACAGTTGAATGCGAAGGATATAGATTGATACAGCTTATGCAAAAGCTGAATGGTGAGTATTTTAAGCAAAATGGTAAATATGCATTTACATAGGAGTGGTTTGCTGTGAATATGTCTTATAATATAGAAGAACGTGTACTCTACTAGTGACAAGCTAGTGACAACCCATTGCCACAAACCCTGTAAAATGGTACTATTCTAACATAAGAACTTTAAGATTACGTTAAGTTTTCTCCACTTTTCGTTTAAGAAATAGGTGTTATCATAGCCTTAACAACGAAACAGACAGGTGGTAAGAGACCTGATTGAGAGAAAAGGAGATATTCCTATGTGGACGAGAAAAGAAATAAAGCAGAGGGCGAAGGAAGCCTTGAAAAGAAATTATTGGAAGATCGTGCTGGTGTCGCTCCTGACGATGGTTCTTGGAGGCGGGATCAGTTATTCTTCCGGAGCCTTCGGATCAAACGGAGTCAACAGTGTCGGGGTGGTTGATACACCGTCGGAAGATACATCGGATGGAGACGGGACCGAAGCAGCAGATGAATCGGCAACGGATGAATTTGATATACCGGATCAGGCAGAGATTTATCTTGACAATACGACGAATACGATTATTGAAGCCACTGAAGACATGAATGAGACGGTGGCGGCGGTATATATTATTACAATCATGATTATTGTCTGCATTATTGTACTGATAGGCATGATTATTGCCGGTGCGGTTAGTGCATTTTTGTATAACCCGTTCCGCGTAGGGGTAAACCGTTTCATGTTGAAGAGTGTGGATGACACAGGGGAGGTCAAAGAGATGGCCTATGCTTTTGACCATTCCTATATCAATGTGGTAAAGACGATGTTCCATGTGGATCTGCGGGTGTTCCTGTGGGCGCTTCTGTTTGTCATTCCGGGTATCTATAAGAAGTATCAGTACCGCATGGTATCCTATATTCTGGCGGAACATCCGGAGCTGAATTATAAAGAGGTGCTGCAGATGAGCATCGACATGATGAACGGCGAGAAATGGCATGCTTTTGTGCTGGATCTTTCCTTTATCCTGTGGCATATGCTGGGAATGATAACATGTGGTATAGTAGAGATTTTCTACGTGAATCCTTATGTGGAACTGACGGATGCAGCGTTGTACCGTAAATTATGCGAATTGCGTGACGGTACAGGACAGGTGGCTTTACCGGACAGTAATTACACGTATGGTCGTGAAGTGTAAGTAACATGCGTAGAAATGGGGATGAACATGGGATACAAAATTATGATAGCGGACGATGAGGCGGAGATTCGTGATGTACTCCGTCTCTATCTTGAAAAAGACGGTTATGAGGTAGTGGAAGCGGCGGACGGCGTGGAGGCTATGGATAGAATACAGAAAGAGAAACCGGATCTGGTCATTCTCGATATTATGATGCCGGGACTGGACGGATACCGGGTGTTGCGAAACATCAGGGAGGACAATAATATACCGGTTATTATGCTGTCGGCTAAGGATTCGGATGCAGATAAAATACTGGGACTCGATCTGGGAGCGGATGATTATATCACGAAGCCCTTCGGCCCGCTGGAGGCGGTTGCCAGAGTCAATTCCAACATACGCAGATTCTACTCGCTGGGAGCAGGAGAAAATGCGCAGAAAGAGGTGAAGGAGTTGACGGTGCAGGATCTGCGGCTGGATCTGGAGGCGTGTCTATTGTATCGCGGCGAAGAGACGATCGAACTGACTTCGGTGGAGTTTCGTATAATGAGGCTTTTTATGTAAGAACCGGGCAAAGTGTTTACGAAGCAGCAGATTTATGAAACGGGCTGGGACGATGAATATGTGGTGTCCGATAATAATATTATGGTGTGCATTTCCAAGCTGCGGGCCAAGCTGGATCATGACGGCAGGGAATACATCAAGACGGTCAGAGGGCTGGGATACCGGCTGGAAAAGCGTTAAATGCCAGATGAAGGGAGCATAAGAACAGTGGAAAATGGAAACAGAGCAGAGGATAAAAAGTCCCTCAAATGGTTTCTGATCAAACGATTCCTTGTTGTTATGCTCTTTATTCTTGTCAGCGAGGAACTGATCGGTATACTCTATGATAATGTTGTCATCCCGTGGATGTTTCTCATATTGAAGAGCCGGCACATATCCATTACGTCGGGCGGGAGTCCGATTACTTGGATATTACAGATGTTATTATATATACTTGCGTCTTTTCTTCCGGACGGGATATCAGGTTATGTACAGCGTATGATCGGCAGTCATATGGATCATTCGCTGCAGATTGCCACGGACGTTGCGCCCTTTGACGGACGTATGGGAATCTTACTGCGAGTGGTAATCATCGTAGCGTTTCTGCTGTTGATCTTCGTGAGTTTACTGCCCTATCTGATCGGAGCATTTTACTACTACCGCGTAGTGACTAAGAAAGTCAATGAACTGATAGAAGCGGAGAAGGAACAGCAGCTTGCCTATGACAGACAAAGGAATCTGCTTCTGTCGGATATAGCTCACGACATTAAGACACCGATTACAACGCTGTGCAGTTACAGCAAGGCATTGTCGGACGATATCGTGCAGGGAGAGAAACGGCAGGAATATCTGGAAGCCATATACAGCAAATCCATGCGGATGAGCGAACTGATTACCCTGCTCTTTGAATATGTGAAGATGGACAGCAGCGGATATGAATTGCATAAAGAAGATTGTGATCTGGGAGAAATACTACGGGAATCCGTGGCTATGCTGTATACGGATTTTGAAGAGCGGCGGATCACGCTTCAGGTGGAGATTCCGGAGCGTCAAGTTCCTTACAGGGCGGATAGGATACAGATGACGAGGGCCATTACCAATCTCCTGACCAATGCGGTGCGGTACGGCAGAGACGGCGGCAGGACATTGGTGCGGCTGGAGGCGTATACGATTACGGTGGCGGATGATGGTATAGAGATCGATCGGGAGTTTGCAGCGCATATCTTCGACCCTTTCTCCAGAGCGGATAAGGCGCGGAGCACGAAAGGCGGCAGCGGACTGGGACTCAGTATCGCCTCTAAGATTGTGGAAATGCATGGAGGAAAGCTGAAACTGGACTGCGATTACGGGCATGGATATACGAAGGCATTCCAGATTATACTGAGAAATACCGCTAATTGAGCGGCTGTATGTCTTTATCCGGGAATAGAATCAAATTCGTAACTGTTCAGAAGGTGCTTCGTAACTGTGAAGAACAGGGTTCTGAACAGTTACTCAAATTCTTACTTCTGAATGTACCGTTGCGTGCATATATAGTATAAATATCGGGTGTAATTGATCGAAAAATGTACATACATGACAGGAAGTTACATCCGGAAGAAACAGGATTGGTGCGTAATGGGCAGAAAGGAACAGAGACGGGTACGGAAAAGTGTACGTGTCGGGAGAATCAGAATTGTGAAGGTGTTGATCCTCGCGGCCGCGGCGTTGATCCTCTATGTGCCGTTGTTTGCAGGCTATAAGGCCAGAGCGGCTGCGGCAAACGGCATGGTGGACAGTAAGAAGATCGCCATTACTTTTGATGACGGACCACACCCATATTACACAGAGCAGCTTCTGGACGGACTGAAAGAGCGGGAAGTGAAAGCAACTTTTTTCGTGACGGGGAAGCATGTGGAGCAGTATCCGGAACTGATCGAGCGGATGTATGAGGAAGGGCATCTGATCGGAAATCACACTTATAGTCATCTCCAATTAAACCGGAACAACGGAGAGACTTTTAAAGAAGAACTGATTAAAACCAATGAGCTGATCGAGGAAGTGACAGGACAGGAGGTGCAGTATGTGCGACCTCCTTATGGTTCGTGGGATAAGAAGTTTGAGAAAGAGCTGAACATGTTTCCGGTCTTGTGGAATATCGATCCGCTTGACTGGTGCAGTGATAATGTAGCGTGTATCGTGCAGAAAGTTACCTCCAAGGCGAAAGAAAATTCCATTATCCTAATGCATGACGAATACAAGAGCACGGTGACGGCGGCATTGCAGATCATTGATGCGCTGCAGAAGGAGGGCTATGAATTCGTGACAGTAGATGAAATTCTTTTCGATTAAGCAGGCTGCTGACGCGTAGGATAAATTATCGACCGCGATAGCCGGCAATCGCGGTCGGTAACATCAATTATATTTGCGCTTACGGGCGCAAAATGTTAGAATATAAAAGATTGGTCTAATAAAACGAGTACAGAGGATGGAAAATGGATCTGTTTGAATATATGCGAAGTACAAATCAGGAGAAAGAGTCGCCGTTAGCGGCCAGACTTCGTCCGACTACTTTGGATGAAGTGGTGGGGCAGCAGCATATTATCGGAAAGGACAAGCTGCTTTACCGTGCCATCAAGGCGGATAAACTGAGCTCTATCATATTCTACGGTCCGCCCGGAACAGGGAAGACGACGCTTGCCAGGGTCATTGCGAATACGACCAGCGCCGAGTTTACGCAGATCAACGCTACGGTCGCCGGCAAGAAAGATATGGAAGAAGTAGTGAAGAAGGCCAAAGATCTGCAGGGAATGTATGGAAAGAAAACCATACTTTTTATCGATGAGATCCATCGTTTTAATAAGGGACAGCAGGATTATCTGCTTCCGTTCGTGGAGGACGGCACGGTGATCCTGATCGGTGCGACTACGGAGAATCCGTATTTTGAGGTGAACAGCGCGTTGATTTCCCGATCCGTTATTTTCGAATTGCATCCGTTATCCATGGAGGATATCAGAGAATTAATTACGCGTGCGGTGTATGACAAGGATAAGGGGATGGGCGCTTATGATGCGGTTATCGATGAAGAGGCCGTATCGTTTCTCGCCGAGCTGTCGGGCGGAGATGCCAGGCATGCGCTGAATGCGGTAGAACTCGGCGTTATGACGACGAACCGCAGTGAGGACGGCAAAATTCATGTGACGCTTGAGGTGGCGCAGGAATGCATTCAGAAACGTGTGTTACGATATGATAAGACAGGGGACAACCATTATGACACCATCTCTGCATTTATTAAGAGTATGCGGGGATCCGATCCGGATGCGGCAGTCTATTATCTGAGCCGGATGCTTTACGCGGGCGAGAGTGTGACTTTTATCGCGAGACGCATCATGATCTGTGCGTCGGAGGACGTAGGCAATGCAGATCCGATGGCGTTAAATGTGGCGGTCAGTGCATCGCTGGCGGTGGAGCGGGTCGGTATGCCGGAGGCGCAGATCATCTTGTCGCAGGCGGCGTCCTATGTGGCCTGTGCGCCTAAGAGCAATGCGAGCTGCGAGGCGGTCTTTCAGGCACTGGAAACGGTGCAGCAGACCGGAAATCTGCCGATCCCCACGCATTTACAGGACGCCCATTATAAGGGGGCGGCGAAGCTGGGACACGGAACAGGCTACAAATACGCGCATGATTATCCTAACAACTATGTGGAACAACAGTATCTGCCCTATGAATTAAACGGTAAAGAATTCTATAAGCCTACCGGTAACGGTTATGAGGCTAAGATCAGGGAGCATATGAAACGAATCAAGGAAGAGGCTGCACATGATGCCAGATAAGAAAAAAAAGCGAAGACGTGTCATAGATAAAGAAAAAGTTGCGGCTAACAAAAAGAAAGCCAAGGCCAAAAAGCAGCGTCTGAAACAGCAGTTAAAGGAAGAAAAGGCCCGGATCAGGGCGGAGAAGCGAAAAGGAAAGGTTCTGGAAGAAGCCGTCAAAATGGGAGAGTCCGTAACGGTGAACGAAGAGGGAACCGTGGAGCGCACCATCACGGTGGAAGAGACTTATACCATAGCGGAGAAACCCGAGGAACCGAAGGAGATTCGCCGGAAGAAAAAGAAGAAGATTTTTGTGGTTGCGGGCGTAGCCGCGGCATTTATGATTCTCGCAGGGACAGGCAGTTTCTTCGTTATCCGGTATTATCTAACGGAGCAGGCGAAGGAAAGTGCCGCCGTGGAAGCGATGGTACATACGGAGGCGGTAGAATTGGCCGAGTACAGCCTGCGGCAGCACAGGAAGGATCATTTGAAGCAGAACGCTGGTAAGGACGCGTCTGAGGCGCTTCTTAATGCGACCCGTTTTTTGATCGGTGGCGTGCATAACAGACCGCCGGAGATCGAACTGACGGATGCCAATTCCTCTGATTTTATTAAGATAGAGAACTGCCTGATCAACGCTGAGACGGGTAAAGTGGATGTAACGATGTCGGCGGAAGGTCTTGCGGTCAGCGATGACGGTTACTATTATCTTTTTGAGGAAAAGACGTACGATACGGCGCTTCGAAGCGATGAATATATTATTGAGCAGGAAAAAGATGTAAATTTGACCTTTTCGGTCAACCTAAATTATAATAAGGCAAATTCAAGGCTTTGTTCTAAGTTTGTCGTAGCAGTGAAAAAAGACGGCGAATATATGCCCATCAGTCAGCCGGGATATATCACGAATCCGGAGGCGATTGCGAAGTATAGTCCGTCTTTCGGTAATACGACATCTAAGAAGGGACTGCTGGTAGATCCGGAGAAATTGCGGACGATGGAGTTAGACGATCTGGGTGTGAAACATGCGGCGTATAATATTCCACTCAGCAGGATTCTCGGTAACACGAGCAATGCCTATTATCCGACTGTCTACTACACATATAATGGCAGGAGTTATGCTTTTAACGGGCAGATTATGGCTGAGTATGACTATATCTTTACCACGTTGACGAACAAAGGTATCACGACGACGGCTATCATCCTGAATGATATTCATCCCGGTTATATGGAGCTGATCCATCCGAAGGCGCGCTCCGGCGGTCATGCGCCCTACTATGCCTTCAATGCCACGGATGAGGACGGAACGGAGTATATCGCTGCGATCGGTTCATTTCTGGCCAACCGATATTCCGGCAGTGGACACGGTAAAGTCATGAACTGGGTGATCGGCAATGAGATCAATGCCAGAAGAGAGTGGAACTACATAGAATATATGGATACGGAAAATTATGTGAATGAATATGCCAAGGCGTTCCGTATCTTCTATAACTCCATAGTCAGTGTAAACGGCAATGCCAGAGTCTATATCTCACTGGATCAGCAGTGGGGGAAGAGTCTTTATTCCAATAATGGCTATAGTTCCAAGGAGATTCTGGATGAATTTAACAGGAATATCAAGGCAGGCGGCAATATTGACTGGGGTGTGGCATATCACCCGTACAATTATCCGCTGACCAGCGCCAAGGCATGGAGCACCAGCGGTAAGGCAGGTTCTTATGTTCTGGATTCGGAGACATCGCCCGTGATCACGATCAAGAATATCCACGTGTTGACGGATTATTTACAAAAAGAAGAGTTTTTGACGGATTCCGGGGAAGTGAGACATGTGACTTTGAGTGAAATGGGGTATACATCATCTGCGGGACAGGATTTGCAGTCGGCTTCTTTTGTATATGCCTATAAGATCATCGAGGCGAACAAATATATAGACAATATGCTTTTCTCCAGACAGACGGATGCGTCGTCAGAAGTGGCGCAGGGGCTGGCGCTGGGCATCAACACTCTGGGCGGCGGGCGCAAGTCTATTTATACGGCATTCAAGTATGTGGATACGGCGGAATCCGCCAAATACACGGATTTTGCGCTGCGCGTGATCGGAATCAGCGATTGGAGCGAAGTGATACAGCAGCACTGATGCGCCGGGCGCAGAAAAAGAAGATCAGAACAGTTTTTCAATCAGATATTGATAGATATCCTGGTTCCGGGTCTGCCAGTTGGCGCAGATCGCGGAAGCAGTGTCTTCGTCAGGGACGGACAAGGTGATTTCCACCATTGTGACGTCCTTTTCTTTTGCCCGCAGATGCGCCTCGTATTCGCCGGAGACAGACTTGTAATAGTCGGACAGGACAGATACTTCGTTACGCATTTCCAGTTCGTTAGCGTCAAAAAAGCGATCGATCTCTTCCTTGATCGAGCTGTTGATTCTGTTTTCAAAGAAAGAAAGGGTCTCCCGCCCCTCATCGGTAAGGAGCAGCTGGGTGCGGTTGCGGCTGGTCTTGGCGGATATGAGGTCCGCTTCGGTCAGTTCGGCAAAAACCTGCTGGAGCGTCAGGAAGTTCGTGTATTCTCTTTCCAGAATAAAGTCTCCCACCTGCGCTTTGGTCAGAGGAAAAGTGACCCGATTAAGCATGTAGAGTACGATTAGTTTGTAGAGAGTAAGCGGATCTTGTGTCATAGGATACAGCCTTTCCGTTTTTACAGTGATTAGTTATATAAGCGCCCCTGGTAAGCCTCCCGCAGTTTCATGGCGTGGTGCAGTGTGTTGAGGACACCCCGTTTATTCAGGCTCCATCGGGGTGCAAGCAGCAGATCCCGCGGTCCGTCGCCGGTCAGACGGTGCACGACGATATCCGGACTTAAATGTTCCAGACAGTCTATTACCAGACCTGTGTAAGCGTCCTGTGAGAGAGGATGATATCTGCCCTGCGTATAGAGCGCTGCCAGATCTGTGCCCTGCAGTACATGAAGAAGTTGCAGCTTCACGCCCCATGTACCGCACCGGTTCAGGTGGTCTATGGTGGATAACATATGCTTTTTTATTTCTCCCGGCAGACCCAGAATGATGTGGGTGACGACCGGAATGTGAGCCTGACTCAGCATGGAAACGCAGTCATCATAGACGGACAGAGGATAGCCGCGCCTGATGAGAGCGGCAGTTTCCTCGTGGATCGTCTGCAGCCCCAGCTCGATCCAGATGAATTTGCGGGGAAATTCTGCAAGAAGATCCGTCAGCATGGTCACAATGCCTGCAGACATACAGTCCGGTCTGGTGGCTATGGAAATGCCGGCAACAGTGGGCTCCTGCAGTGCCTCTTTATAGAGGTTGTACAGGTGCGGCAGAGGACCGTAGGTGTTGGTATATGCCTGAAAATAAGCGATATACCGAAGACCGATCCGTTTGTGGTGAAAAAGCGCCCTGCCGGCAGCCAGTTGTTCACGGACGGAGATATGTTCTGTGGTCTTGACGGCATAATCACCGCTGCCGCCGGCGCTGCAGAAGAGGCAGCCGTCATATCCCAATGTACCGTCCCGATTGGGACAGGTAAATCCGGCGTCGATCGCAATCTTATATAATTTCTCTCCGTAGGTATTTTTCAGATAGGCATCCAGAGAGTAGTATGGTTTGCCGTGCCGGTCAGCGGTCCGGTTGGTTATATTCATGAGTCGTTTCCCGTATCGTCAAGTTATCGTTTGATATGTGATTTTACAGCCTCTGCGACCACATCCGCAACCTTGGGATCGAACGCCTCAGGCATGATATTATCTTCGTTCAATTCCGATTCCGGAACCAGTCCTGCGATGGCGTGGGCGGCAGCCAGCTTCATCTCTTCCGTGATCTGTACGGCGCGCCCCTCGAGAGCACCCTTGAAGATACCTGGGAAAGCTACCACGTTGTTCACCTGATTCGGGAAATCGGAGCGTCCTGTGCCGACAACGCGTGCACCTGCCGCTTTCGCGACATCGGGCATGATCTCCGGAACAGGATTAGCCATGGCGAAAAGAATGGAATCCTGATTCATGGAAGATACCATATCGGATGTTACGATATTGGGTGCGGAGACACCTACAAAAATATCGGCGCCTTTTAAAGCATCGGCGAGTGAACCGGACTCGTTGTTCGGATTGGTCACTTCGGACATCTTTTTCTGCATATCATTTAATCCGTCGGTGAATTTACCGATAATTCCTACCTTATCGCACAGGATCACGTTGGTAAAACCGTAATTTAACAAAAGTTTTGTGATCGCAATACCGGCGCTTCCGGCGCCGTTGACCACTACTTTGCAGTCTTCTTTCTGCTTCTTTACAACTTTCAGGGCATTGATGATACCTGCCAGCACAACGATGGCGGTTCCATGCTGATCATCGTGGAAGACGGGAATGTCCAGAATCTCTTTCAGGCGTTCCTCAATTTCAAAACAGCGGGGTGCGCTGATATCTTCCAGATTAATACCGCCGAATCCCGGCGCGAGATAGGTAACTGCCTTGATGATCTCTTCCGTGTCCTGCGTGTCCAGACAGATCGGCACCGCGTTGACACCGCCGAACTCTTTGAAGAGTACGGCTTTACCTTCCATAACAGGCATAGCGGCGTAGGGACCGATATTGCCGAGTCCTAATACGGCGCTGCCGTCGGATACCACTGCCACGGTGTTTGACTTCCATGTGTAAGTGTAAGCGGCCTCTTTGTCCTGTGCGATGACCTTACAGGGCTCTGCAACACCGGGAGTGTAGGCGAGGGAAAGATCCTCTCTTGTTTTGACGGGCGTCTTGGACACTGTCTCCAGCTTTCCGCGCCATTGTTCGTGTAATGCAAGGGCTTTTTCGTTAGTTGTCATAGTGATTTCCTCATTTCTTAAAATATGATTTAATGTGTATAATTCAATATGCAATCAGGTTAAATTGTGATTTAGCACCTGCCAATTATACCATTTCATGCAGTGATACTGCGATATCTCATCCGTAAAGCCGACAGATTGATATAGATGGTGTCCGGCATCTGTGGATTTCAGTTCAATAACACTTAGTTTTTTTATAACTGCATCTGACAGAATTCTGTTCATGATCTTTTTCGCATACCCTCTGTGCCGGTATAGCGGATCCGTGTAGACATTCAATATCGTTCCCGTTTTGCCGGTTATAAACGCTGGACTCATTGGTTTTTCAATTTCCAATAAAAATGCGCAGGCGGCGATTTTTTCTCCCTCTCTTATTAAATAACAGAAGATATTCTGATTAAGGTTTCTTTTGAAATAATCCGGCAGATCCCGTCGAATTTTCATGATATCATCGTCATTTAACTTTCCGAGATCCTCTTTCAAATATGCCAATCTCAGTTCCGTCAGTAGATCAATATCTGCAGTTGTAGCATTTTCAACGATCATTAGAGTGTTCTCCATATTCCGCAGTGACAGCTCGATTCCGCTTCGCCGCATCTTACACTGCTCATTGTTATATCATATAATATTTGCACTTTAACTGCAATGTTTTTGTTATGATAGTTAAGCAACAACTGTTATGCTATCAAGGAGTCGTATATATTGTTCAAACACCATCAATACTCAGCGCATATGGAGGTTAATTTCTTAAGGAGCGAGAGCGCGGCTCCGTAGATATTAACCTCCATATGCGCGTACGTTTTAGATTACCCATGAACAGTACCAGGTGCGAGGCTTTTGGCAAAAGTGTGAAGAACAACGGCAAATCACAGATTTTTCGAAGTTTATAAAAAAATACTTCCTATTTCATAAAATCTAGTGTATAATATTCGCATTGACAGAGATAGATCATTTCGGATAACACATCAGGTTATAAATCCCTAGACGAAAGAACGTATACGGAAGAATGTATATAATAGATGATTTATTAAAATACAGGAGGCATGTATGAGAGAAAAGTATGAATCGTTGGCACTTGCCGATTTGAAGGCGATCGCAAAGGGAAGAGGAATCAAGGGTACTTCCACTATGAAAAAAGCCGAGATCGTGGAAGCCATGCTGGCGGAGGATGAGAAAGACAAGGCGGCGGGTAAGGAAGTGGCAGTGAAATCCGTGGTTCCGCCGAAGAAGGAAGGCACTGAGGAAGAGAAGTTTCCTTCTGAGCTGGACAGCGGTATTACGGCCAGCGGTATTCTCGAAGTTATGAGTGACGGCTTTGGCTTTATCAGGTGCGAGAATTATCTGCCCGGTGAGAATGATGTCTATGTGGCACCCAGCCAGATTCGTCGTTTTGGTTTAAAAACAGGTGATATTTTAGAGGGTAATACGAGAGTAAAGACACAGAATGAGAAATTCAGCGCTCTTTTATATGTGAAGTCGATCAACGGCTATCCGCCGGAAATTGCTATGCGCAGACCGAATTTCGAGAATCTGACACCTATTTTCCCGAACGAGAGATTGAAGCTGGAGACGCCGGGAGCGTCTGTTGCCATGCGTATCATGGATCTGATCAGCCCTGTCGGCAAGGGACAGAGAGGTATGATCGTATCGCCGCCTAAAGCCGGTAAGACTACTTTATTAAAAGCGGTAGCAAAGTCTCTCACCAGAACTGCGCCCGACGCCCATTTGATCATTCTGCTGATCGACGAGCGTCCGGAGGAAGTAACGGATATTAAGGAAGCGATCGAAGGTCCTAACGTGGAAGTTATCTACTCCACTTTTGATGAATTACCGGAACACCACAAGAGAGTGTCTGAGATGGTGATTGAGCGGGCAAAACGCCTTGTGGAGCACGGCAGAGACGTGGTGATTCTCTTAGACAGTATTACCCGTCTGACCAGAGCATACAATCTGGTAGTACCGCCCAGCGGACGTACGTTGTCCGGCGGTCTTGATCCGGCGGCGTTACATATGCCCAAGAGGATCTTCGGTGCGGCGCGTAACATGAGAGAGGGCGGAAGCCTGACGATTCTGGCTACGGCACTTGTAGAGACGGGCAGTAAGATGGACGACGTGATTTACGAGGAATTCAAGGGAACCGGTAACATGGAGATGGTGCTGGATCGTAAATTGTCCGAGAAGAGAGTATTTCCTGCCATCGATATTCCGAAATCCAGTACCAGACGAGAGGATCTGCTGCTGACACCGGACGAGCTTGAGGCAATCAACATCATCCGTAAGGCATTGAACGGCATGAAGGCGGATGAGGCAGTGGAGAAGATTCTGGATATGTTTGCCAAAACCAAGAATAATTTTGAGGTTGTCAATATGGTCAAGAAGATGAAATTTCTTTAATAAAAGGCTTGCATAGCCGAAATTCCTATGCTACAATATAAAAGCTGTCGATTTACGGCGGCATGGGATGAGAAAATAACGGCGGAAACGTCTGTTTACATTTAGAAGCAGGCAGGGAAAGGAGTATGGTTGTAAAATGAAAGAAGGAATCCATCCTGAGTATTATCAGGCGACAGTAACATGTAACTGCGGTAACACATTCGTGACAGGTTCTACAAAACCTGAGATTCACGTGGAAGTTTGTTCCAAATGCCATTCATTCTACACAGGGCAGCAGAAAGCAGCACAGGCTCGCGGACGTATTGATAAGTTCAATAAGAAATACGGTGTGGAAAGCAAATAAGTTTTGTACA
>CAMWMS010000002.1 GCA_947175435.1 uncultured Lachnospiraceae bacterium
ATAAATGGCGGGTACAGCTTACTATTTGTCTGCACTGGTTTAATCCCTTTGCTTACCTGATGGGACGCGAGATCAATCGGACTTGCGAACTCTCCTGTGATGAGAGAGTTATTTCGACACTTTCCGATAAATCGCGCAAATCTTACGGTGAAACATTGTTAAATGCCATTGGCACAGGCGGTTCCTATCAGAACACGCTGGCTTCCGTTACCCTAAACGAAAGCAAAGAATTATTGAAAGGACGGTTGGAGGCAATCATGAAATACAAGAAAATTCCCAAAGCGGTACAAACTGTTGCCGTATTTATTACCGGTATATTAGTCGGCGGTGCAGCGGTTCTTGGCGCATACGCGGCACCTACCGCAAAATCATCGTCTGACCGCATAACGCTAACCGACACTACAATCTCATCCGATGGCGAAACAACGAGCGCTTCCGACAGCCAAACATCCGCTGATACCGGAAATACCGCGGCACAGAATTCCAATGCCATTAGTCATACACAAGATTACATCATCGAATATGAAGACGGAACCTTCTATATTCTTACTGGAGGCGCCACCGAAGCGGACAAACCGAGTTCCGTCGTTACGAATGGTTATAGCTGCCTTGTTCTCGTCCGCAAAGACGAGTACCACTCGTTTGGCTCATGGCGAGATCGCGAGATGCAGAACCTTGTCCGCCATATCACGCCCCAGTGCCAGACTTCACTGGGAAACGGCAGGATGACGCAGGAAGATATGGATATCGTAATTGCTGCCGCCACGGAAATTCAAGAAGCTTACCGTTCCGGAGCCGATATTCTGGAAACCTACCGCCCTGGTGACAATGATTCTGTAACCGATGATTCCGGAACCGGTAACTCCGTAACTCTGTACAACTACACACAGGCAGCATACTACCAAGCTCCTTATATCATCGAGATCGGTTATAACCTGACCGAAAAAGCGCAGAGCAAATACAGCGGTACACTGATCACCCTGTCTGACCAGAGCACAATGCCTGTCTTCTTCAGTGCAAAATCCGAAAAATATATATCAGATGCAACGGCAATGTCAGCAGTCACCGCACTGATTGAACGAATGGCTCCAAACGCGGCGAAATCTGCGTCCCGCCCGTTAGAGTATCCCATCATTGTCAGCATGGAATATGTAGGTGAGACCAATATGGATTCGTTGGCAGAAAAATATTATGAGGAAGAAATGCTCACATATTTCGGAGCTATTTTCTTAGAATTAGATACAAAAGCACAGCAGAGCTACCTTGACCGCATGTTTGAGGATGGAAACATCTCATTCTTTGCATGCTGTATAGGCATGTTCGAACGTACAGATATGTCGGATACACAGAGAGAAAAGAATATCGTAGAGCATTATACCCTCAAGGCATATGAGGAAGGCAAAGTTAACTTCTTCGCCGTTTTATCCGGAGAACTGGATGAAGAATCAAAGAAAAACTGGCTTGAAAGATGTAAAAAAGACGGCAGAGCCGACTACTACTACATCTTGTCTGATGAAGATGAGGATATATTCGATGATACCGACTTTATGGATGATACTGACTATTTTGACGAGTGGAATGAACTTGAAGACGCTTTTTCGTCCTATCAAGATTTAAATGATTACCTGGAAGAAATGGGACTTCTGGACGAATACAACCAAAACGACATTATCACTATCAAAGATGCTTACTATTACCATAATGCCCGTGTCCGCCTTCTGGTGGATGTAAGATCAGACGGCTCTTTCGAGAATTTTAACTATAACGAACGCGGGACTGTTGATCTGCGGCTTGTTCGTGATAAAAATAATGATATTGTCCGTGTAGAATATCTGAGTACCGAGGAGGCCGCCGAAATAATCCAAGACATCAACGACGGCTCTATCCCTGATGACGACGACTATTTCCTTTCCTCCTCTGCCCCGAATATTCTGGATTTAACCCGCATCACTAAGCAGGACGTATCAACCGCTCTCCAGAATGTACTGGATTCCTGCGACTCGGGCAAATGGTATATGATTACGGAAAATGACTGCCAATATATCTACTACAACGGATTACCACACACATACGCTTATGAACCCTATATCGACGGCAGCGAAACAGGTGATCTGATAACCGTTGCGATCACGGACATCAATATGGATTCCCGACATCTGCACCACAGGGAAGCAGTCAGCGATTATGTATTGTTGCTATTCTCATACGCTCCGGGTGCTACGGACAAGGATTATAATCTGACGCTCACATACAACCAGGCACCCGTAACCTATGACACAATATCCGTAGCCTCGGGAACTGCTCGCTCTATCACAGATCTATACCCCGACACTCCACAGTCTCCATAGCCTAATAACTCTGCCTGATAAAATACACTTTCTCGCACGCACTGAAATTTACATAGTGTATTCGAAATACCGTTTATGATATTTTCTAAAAAAAATATTTTTCTTTAATAAATCCATAGACATTACCTTTCAATTGTGATACACTCATTTCACAGGAGGATTCAACTTATGGATAAGGAAACAAGAGAAATGTTTAATGCTATTTTAGAAGAAATGGGTCGAATGGAAGACAGAATCAATAAACGAATGGACAATCGTTTCGACGGCGTAAATAGCCGCTTCGACAAAATAGAAGCCCGCTTAGAAATCATGCAGCATGAGATCAATGCTTGTAAATTAGATCATGAAACCATCAGCCTGCTGATTAAGAAAATAGACCAGCATGACCAGCGCATCGAGGAGCTTGAGAAAAAGACCGCATAAATCTGCTGCATACTAATCTTTAGCACCCCTATAATTTCCATGCATAAAATAGAGTAAAACCACATAGGATTATAGGTTACAGATTATGTACTATGCACTGCTTATCTTATTATTACTCGTTCTATTCTGTATGATCTTCTCATGGTACCGCAGAAGGAAGATCATCTGCCGTATCAAATGTATGGATAAATGTCAGAAATGTTCCCTGTTAGAACAACTTGCCGAACCTTTCGGTTACGCCTATCACTGCCGCTGCGGCTTCTTCTCTTCCACGCTTGATGCATGGCAGAAAACGGCCGGTTACACATGGCTTTATGACTATATGGCACCTCGCTTCCAGATGGTCTTCGACGCTCTGCCGATCTATTTCGACTATCGCGGCAGAACATGGTTGATCGAACTCTGGAAAGGGCAATACGGCATCAATACCGGTGCAGAAATCGGGATCTACCACGCCGACCGGATTCTCTCTGCGGAAGAATACAAGACGGCTCTCTTTGCCGCCATCGAAGACGATGAAATGCTTCCATGCACGCTGTGTCTGTGCCGCAACGACACGGACTGTCTCAAACTTTCCGAAAGACATTGGTGGCTCACGATATTCGAGCCCGGACTTTTCTCAAACCCTTCCGAACTGTGTCTGCACGCTTCCATCTGTTTTCCCGATTCGGAAATGTGTGACGCTTTCTATGAAGGATTATCCCGCGCAGGCTATGACATGAAACAGCTCGACATTCAAGGGCTCTGCTGCTCATTCGTCTTTCGATTCTCCGACTCTGAAGACTTCAATCTGTTGACACGCTTCCACCGTCGGCTTTCCCAATGTGTAAACCGCATGTGCTGCAAATTGTACGCATACGTCACCAGACCCTTTATCCGCACTGAAGACCGCATTCTTTTCCTTTACTACTATCTTCCCGCGGCATTCAGAAGACTATTCCGCATACGCAGATTCCACAGACGCTGTCACAAAAAATACGGCTGTCGGCCTCCGAAGAGAAAGGAAAAACCATGAGTGCCGGGGATCGTCTGAACCGAGCCTTTGCACAGGCCCCTGTACTTCCGCTGAATTACTGCTCGAAATATGTCCTTGTCAGCGACTGCCACAGGGGCGTGGGCACCGCTTCGGATAACTTCCTGAAGAATCAGCACCTGTACTTTGCGGCCATGGATCATTATTATCGAAACGGCTTTACCTATATTGAATTGGGCGACGGGGAAGAATTATGGGAAAACAGGAAACTGCAAAACATCACCGAGATTCACAGCGATGTATACGACATGTTCGCCATGTTTGAGCAAAGGAATCGTCTGTACCTGATCTACGGCAATCACGATATCGTCAAAAGAAAATGTCCCGGCTACTATGAAGGCATCATTCTTCATTCACAGTCCGCGCCTGAGAAATCGCTGTACCTGACCCACGGTCATCAGGCAAGTCTGCTTAATTCCACACTCTGGCCTCTGGCCCGTTTCCTGGTAAGATACTTCTGGAATCCACTGGAAAATCTCGGCATTTTAGACCCTACCAGTGCAGCGAAAAACTACGAAGTAAAAGAAAAATACGAAGAAATTCTACGCAGTTGGGCCGAAGAAAACGGGCATATCTTAATCACGGGGCATACCCATCGCCCCGTACTGCCCACCGAACCCGCCTATTATTATAACACCGGCAGTTGTGTTCATCCCCGCTGCATCACTTGCATTGAGATCGCCCGCGGCGAACTGACACTGGTCAAATGGAGCATGCAGGCACGCATGGACAGTGTACTGTATGTGGCGCGGGAAGTCATATCCGGACCCGTTACGCTGTTAAACAGCCGTTCCTAGTTTTCTGTGCGCCCGACCTCCTGCCGGCGACCCACGCATACTGCGATGTCCTCACTGACAATTTCCACAGTTCCACATATACTATAGTAATATTGCCGTCATGAGGAACATCCTATGCCATCTACCGCTATCGCAATTGTCGGGCGCGCCGACGCCACACACAACTATGAAACTGCTCTCCATCATCTGGAGATTCCTTATATCACCACGCTGTCTGTGGAGGAAGCGGCCCTTGCCAGTCATCTGCTGCTGCCCGGCGGCGGTGACATCACCCCCGCCTTCTTCGGGCAGAGCAACCACGGTTCCTATAATATTGATACAGAACTGGATATCATACAGCTGCAGGCGCTCAGCTTTTTTATGAAACAAAAAAAGCCCATACTGGGCATATGCAAAGGGATGCAGCTAATCAACGTACAGCTCGGTGGAACGATCATACAGGATGTCGACACTGCAGATATGCACAAGTGGATCGGTAAGGATCAATACCACTATGTCTATCACAGCGGACTGAACCGCATGGATTTCTTCTATCAGCTATACGGCACAAGTACGCTGGTCAATTCCGCCCATCATCAGGCCGTGGACCGGCTGGGCGGCGGGCTTACTGCCGTATGCCGCTCCGGCGACAATATAATCGAGGGAATCATGCACACAAATCTGCCCGTCATGGCCGTCCAGTGGCATCCCGAACGCATGACGGAGACCGGCGGCGAACATCTCTTACGATACTTCGCCGCACAGCAGCCTATTTCGTAAACATCTGCTCCAACTGTAACATCCCCTCATCGAATCTCTCTCTTTGCAGTTCAGTCCTGCTCTTTACCCGTTCTTTGGCATTCAGCGAGACAATGTCAAAGAGAGACTTCATGATTCGGATCATTATCTTGCCGGTTTCCGGATCGATCTCCTTAAGCGCCGCACTGATCTTTTGTATGCTTTGAAACCAGTTAGCGGTAAAGTCGATCAGATTATCGGTCTCGGAAGCAAGTATGATCTTATAGAAAGTATCTACAAAGGTGTGCATCTGCTCCTGATCCAGTGATAGAATCCACTGGTTTAACGCCTCATCCATGAACCTGCGCCCCTCGTATAATTCCTCGACGATCCGGAAGTGATCGCCATCCACCAGCCATGTATAAGGATTATGCTGTGCCAGCCCGATAGTTTTGCTTTCCACTACCCGGTAAGCGCCGTCCGTATACAGAAGCATTCCCACTAAAGAAGAACGCGGTATCGTCTTATGGATTCTGTCTTCGATCTCACCGTAAGCGCTCTGCTCCTTCACTTCCGGCCGGAATCCCGGTCCGTCATGGTCGAAGATCGCAAAGATGCGCTGCCGCACCTCTCCTCGGCAGTTCATGCAGGCGTAAGTAGCCAGATTGCCGCCCTTAGAGTGTCCGCCCACATAGAAATCCCCTTGTATCCTGCGTGCCACACGTTCCAGATATTCCACACTCATGTACTGTCCACGCACCGGCTCCGAAAAGGCAAGATTCATATCCTCTTTCCATCCCACGATGTTCTCGTCGGTTCCGCGGTATGCCACATAGCTTATGCCGTTCGGCAGAAGAAATGTCACCGCCGAAAACTGTGTCTCCGTCTCAAGGTCAATATAGTTTACATAACTTCCAACTTTCAGACCGCCGAAACGTCTGCCATGGTACATTGCCTGAAAAAGCGCCGTGTTCTCCTTCCGATAGCGTTCATCGCTGTACAAGCTGTCATACTTCTCATGTTCAGCAATCTCACGCAGACTCACCATTGCCTGTTCCTCATCGGTACCGGGCGCCACCTCGTCGAATTTCAGATAAGCAAACTGACTGAGCACCAGACTGTCCACTTCGCTAAGAGGCTTCTCCTGCAAAGTATAATCACCGTATTCTTTCAGATAATCCAATATCGTCCCCATACCCTTCACCACTCCTGCTTTCTACAGCTTCGCTTCCAGATGTTCGATATTCTTGATCAGCACCGAGATCGTTCCGTCGGGATTCGTGATGAACTCCACGCTCCTCGGATTCTTATACTGTTCCATCGGTATCTTAATCTCGATCCCCGTATCCGTGTACAAATGCTGGCTCTGATACTTGCGCACCGTATTTTCACTCTGGGGCTGAATCTCTTCCTTCACCATATCATACTTTTCCATTTTATCCTGAAAAGCCACTTTTAATTCCGGCTGTTCCTCGAAGATACGCTCCGCCAATTCCTCAACCACGAAACCGCCCTTCTCCTCGATCTCCTCCTGTATGATGCTCTTGGCACGCATCTGCTTCTCGAACCGCTCCGTCTCGTCGTATCCTTCCTTCTGTACACTCTCCACGGCACGGCTCACTATGGACAGTTTGGATTTATGCGACAGATGCGCGCTGCACTTTAAGAAGAGAAAAGAGAAATAATTGGTCTTCTCTCCGTTCACCTCATACTTTTTCTCGATCACCCACAATGTCAGATCCTGCAGTCTTATGATCGCCGCTTCCGTCAACCGCTGGGACTCCGACGGAAGAATCGACTTATGCCGGATGATCTCATTGCTGTTGCCCTCTCCGTCCTCTGTCGCCATCGTGCGGTGCGTGTAGAGGGACTTATAATTCATCTTAAGAAGAGCCAGATACTCGTCCTCCCCCTCCTTAAAACGCACCACCATCAGATCCGCCGCCGGAATATCAATATTGCTGTTCATGATCTCATAGAGCTGCGTGGCAATATCCTTGCTGACCGACACAAAATCTTCGTCCGCATAGGCGTTCAGCAGATGGTATACCTCCGATTCCTCTTTATAAAAACGACACTCCTTCGCATCGTCTCCGGAGCTGATCCGTGCGATATGTTCTTTCAGAAACTCCGCCACTTCAGAGCCGTATTCCAGTTCCGTATCCGACAACACCGGCATGCCGATGGTAGAATCCAGAATATGCACGATCACATTCTTAATTCTGATCTCTTCTTTATTCATCTTATGTACTTCTCCCGTTCTTATTTATATTTCTCAGGATAATCCGTCCCTGTCTCGGTCTGCAACAGATTCACATACCGCTCCGGATCATGCTCCATCTTAAGCATGGTATGAAACGCCATCAGTAACATCTTATCCCCATTGTTCTTCATGTCATCTCTGCCCCGATCCATCTGCGCCTTGAAGTGATCCATCTGCCAGACCATCAGGTCCACTACACTGTACCCCTCTATCTTATACTCACATAAGAAATCCTGATGTTCCAGATAATATGTAAATTCCCGAAAGACCCCTTCCGACTGTGTCAGCATCTGCCAGAATTCCTGCAGAAACTCTTCTCCTTCACCTGCATAATGACACAGTGCACGTGCCCATTCATATGCTCTCTCTTCCATAGTGACCCTCCATGCCGAAACCTCCGATCGTCCCGCTTCTTATCCATCTTACCACATTTTAGTTCTTTTTACCGCCCCATATTTATATACTGAAAATATAATCGAGCGGAAAGCGATACCGTCTATGTCAATACTGGAGCGACTCAATGACCTGATCTGGGGATTTCCCCTGCTTGCGCTGCTGTTAGGCACGCACATCTATTTTACCGTAAAGCTGCATTTCCCGCAGCGCAATCTCTTCTATGCCCTGAAGCTCTCTCTGGGCAAGGCCGACAATACTGAGCAGAACCTGTCACCCTTCTCCGCTCTCGCCACCACACTGGCAGCTACGCTGGGCACCGGCAATATCATCGGCGTCTCCACCGCCGTAGCTCTGGGCGGCCCGGGTGCCATCTTCTGGTGCTGGATCACCGGTATTCTGGGCATGGCTACCGCATACAGCGAATGTTACTTAAGCGTCCTGTTTCGCAGCCGCCGTGATGACGGCTCCTACGTCGGCGGTCCAATGTACGTGTTGAAAAACGGTTTACATAACAATAAACTTGGCAGTCTGTATGCCTTCTGCACACTGCTTGCCGCTTTCGGTGTCGGCTGTACCACACAGGCTAATTCCGTCACACAGGCGGCCTCCGCTTCCTTCGGTCTGTCGCCCCATCTGGTAGGCATCGTTCTGGCCCTTCTCACCGCGGCGGTCATTCTGGGCGGTGTCCGCAGTATTGCCAATCTGTGTGAACGCACGGTTCCGGCCATCAGCTTCGTCTATCTGTTGGGTTGCATACTGCTGCTGATCCTCTATCGAAGCGTACTGCTCGATACCTGTGTACTGATTCTGAAAAGCGCCTTCGGCTTCCGCTCCATGGCCGGCGGCATGGCAGGCGCAGCCCTGCAGCACGCCGTACGTTACGGCATCGCCAGAGGCCTCTTCACCAATGAAGCGGGAATCGGAACTTCCGCCATCGCCGCAGCAGCATCCCATGTCAAGGATCCCCGCATACAGGCGTATGTATCCATGACTGCCGTATTCTGGGATACCGTGGTCATGTGTCTGATCACCGGCCTGGTTATCGTCGCCAACATGCTCTACGATCCTGCCTCCGTCACAGGAGCCGCCGAAACAGGACTGACTGCGGCAGCTTTTGCGCATCTGCCCTATGTCGGAAATGCTTTCCTGACGATCTCGCTCGCCGCCTTCGCTGTCACCACGTTGATCGGCTGGTCATATTTCGGAGAAAAAGCAACGGAATACCTTATGGGTAAAAAAGGTATCCCGCTCTATAAGCTCGCTTATACTATAATGATCTATCTCGGCGCCATCATCCCGATGCGTCTCGTCTGGGAGAGCACGGATCTGATCAACGCCTTAATGGTACTGCCCAATGTGCTGGCACTCTACTGCCTGCAAAAACATATCAGATCTTAAATGTCGACGCGATCTCCTGCAGGGACCGGCTGCTTCTGTCCAGAATCGCCATTTTGCGTAGGATCTCCTCAGAACCGACATTGGTATGCTGCATAGCCTCCGCCACGTTGTGGACTCCGTCGGCAATCACGCTGTTTAACCCTGTCACCGTCTGCAGGGATGCCAGCATCTCCTCCACGGAAGCACCCATTTGCTCGGACGCCGCTCCCAGATCGCTGGCAATATTGTCGAAGAATGCCGCATCCTTCTGATACTGCTCGGCCGTGTCCACCATGGAATGATAATCCTGAATCACGTGATCCGTCATGAAGCTTAACAGCTTCGTGGCGCTGTCTCTTAAATCCATAACGGAACTCACCACTTCATCTATTACTTTCTGTATCTTATCGACTGTGACCTGTGAATTCTCTGCCAGACTCCGCACTTCATCGGCAACCACAGCGAATCCTTTGCCCGCCTCACCGGCTCTTGCCGCCTCGATTGCCGCATTTAACGCAATCAGATTCGTCTGGTTGGCAATACCGCCGATCTCCTGCGAAAGACTTTTGATAATCTCAATCTTCTCCACTTCCTTCAGCGCATGCTCCAATTCACGCTCCGTGCTGCGATAGATCAGACTCGCCTGCTTCTTAGACTCCACCGTACTCTCATACAGTTCTTCCGCGCGGGTATTAATCTCTTTGGAAGCACCCGCGGAATCAGAAGCTTTGTGCGCAACGTCATCCACCGCCGCACCGATCTCATTGCTTGCCGTGCTGATGGATCGTGTCACTTCCGCCGCTTCCTCAACCTGACCAATGAGACTCTCCATAATCTGGTCCATCTCGTCAATATTATTATTTAGGGTCGCCATTTCGGTATACGCAGCCGAAGCAGTCTCGGCTATACTCGTCGCTTCCTTATTAGTGCCTGTGGTAATCTCCTTGATGTGCTGCTTAATGCTGCTGGTGGCATATGTAACTTCTTCCATCTCATCCTTAAATCCGTCTGCCACCTTTGCCTTACTGCCCACACTCTCCTGCCCGCTGAAATTACCTGTCGCGAATTGCTTAAGCTCCGCCAGCGGACGCAGCGCCTTATTGAACGTGGTTCCTACGATCAAATCAACCGCTGCCATTCCGATCACGCCGATCACAAGTCCTGCACCGACCGCACTGCCCGTGTCCGCCTTACCGATACTCAGAGTGCTTACGACAGAACCGATAAACAAAACGGCAAAAGACGTTATCGAAACAATGATCATCAGCTTTCCTTTAATTGTCTTCATTGTGTGTAACCTCCTGAATCGCCAGTATCATAGCATCCATATTATACACGATATCTATCCCGACTTCAATATTGGAATCTATCCGAGCGCCACATCCAGTATCATCATAATCACAAACCCGGCGGCAGCTCCGATGGTTCCGATATTGCTGTGTTCTCCCATCTGCGATTCAGGTATCAGTTCCTCCACCACTACATAGATCATGGCGCCTGCCGCAAAGGCAAGCAGATAGGGAAGCGCAGACACGATCTGCTCGGCAAGCAGTATGGTAAACGCAGCCGCAACAGGTTCCACAACTCCTGACAGGGAGCCGTAGACAAAAGCCCGAAGCTTCGAGATTCCTTCCCCGCGAAGCGGCATGGAGATGATCGCTCCTTCCGGAAAATTCTGAATGGCGATCCCAAGCGCAAGCGCAAATGCTCCCGCCATGGTGATGCCCGTATTGCCTAGGAGTGCGCCCGCAAAAGTCACGCCTACAGACATCCCCTCCGGAATATTATGAAGTGTCACCGCAAGGACAAGCATGGTTGTTTTTTTTAAATTGGCTTCAATCCCCTCCGGCTTACTGCTTTCCGGGTGAAGATGCGGGATCAGACTGTCCAGCGCCAGCAGGAATAATACCCCGCCCAGAAACCCCACAGTTGCGGGAATCCATGCAATTTTACCCTGTTCCTCAGCCATGTCGATGGCCGGAATCAGAAGCGACCATACCGAAGCTGCGATCATGACGCCTGAGGCAAAACCCAGAAGCATTTTCTCCACTTTCAGGTTCATTTTATTTCTCATGCAAAAAACCATTGCGGATCCAAGTGTCGTTCCGATAAACGGGATCAGCAGTCCCAATGCAAGCTGCATATGATCACCTTACCCTTTCTTGTACTTACGGCAGTTATTTTATCTTATGCAGCCGGATGCCGCACGAAGTATGTTCATCTGTCCTTTTGTAATATATTCTGTCCGATCCGCCATAAAGATACACACAAAATTATTCTACTATAAATCAAGTTCATTCATTCTGCGACGCTTGTCCTCCGCTGAGGTCGTCGTATAAATTCTGGTAGTCTCCATGCTGGAATGTCCGAGAATATCCGCCAGTTCCGTCAGATTAGAGTATTTCTCCATGTAAGTAATGGCAAAAAGGTGCCGGAAGCTGTGTGGATGCGCCTTTTCCCACGGAACACCCGCCCGCTGTGCCAGTCGTACCAGCATCTTATAGACCGCGATCCTACTGATGGGCTGCCCTTTACTCCCGCGAAAGATCACCCCGTCGTCTATATGTTCTTCCATACAATATTGCTTCAGGTCACCGGTCAGTTTGCGCGGCAGGTATACATTTCTCCTCTTTCCCTTATTCTCCACCTCGAAACTGCCCTGTCCCACCGCCTCCACCGTGCAGCCGGACAATTCGCTGACACGAATCCCCGTTAAGGCCAGCGTTCTCATGATACAGTAATACTTCTCCTGACCCGTCTGTCTGGCATATACCATCATTTTGCGGTATTCCGACAGGCTTAAGATATTATCGGGACACTGCGGCTTCTGTACTCTGAGCGCACGCACCGTACACTCCTCATATCCCGCATAACGCAGATACCGGTTAAGCGCTATAATCGCCAGATTAACGGTAGCCGTCTTCTTGCCGTCCCGGATGACCGTCTCCTTGTAATTCATGACCTCCTGCTTTGTCAATTTACGGCCGTCCAGCCAGGTCAGGAAACGTTTCGCATGCAGAAGATAGATTGCCCGTGTCCGTTCGGACAACTCCTCTGCATGCAGAAACGCTTCGAATGTCTCTAATTCTTTTGTATTGTTTTCCATTCGTCTCTCCTCCCGTTAAAGTAAGAGAAACGTAACATAAACAAACTACATTTTACAAATATCGAAACAAACTACGGTGACTACTTCTGCATAAGATCAGACAGCGTAATACTGTCAAAATATTCATTCATCATTTCATAAAATTTCTGCCACATTGGAAACGTCCTGCACTCCGCACTCCTGCCGCAGGCCCCCGCTGCACTTTCCTCCAGACACGTCACCGGTGCGAGATCTCCCTCCGTAAGCCTTAAGATCTCCCACACGCTGTACTCCGACGGTTGTCTTGTCAGACGACAGCCTCCGCCTTTGCCCTGGACTCCCTCTATCATATGATTTTTCGTCAGAACGGGCAGTATCTTTTCAAGATATTTTAAGGAGATTCCCTGCCGTGCCGCCACGTCCTTCATGGGAATATAACTCTCCCCGCCCTGTTCCGCCAGATCGATCATGACCCGCAGCGCGTATCTTCCTCTCGTCGATATCATCATAGCAACCGTACCTTTCCCGCTTATACATCGCATCCGTGCCCACAGCTTACACAATCGGGGAAAAGCGTGTGATCATACTCGATATTATTCTTATCATAATAGTCCTTAAGCGCCGATTTGATCGCTTCTTCCGCCAGCACCGAACAATGCAGCTTATGCGCCGGCAGCCCGTCAAGCGCTTCCGCTACCGCTTTATTGGTAAGCTGCAGCGCCTCCGCTACGGGCTTGCCCTTGATTAACTCCGTCGCCATTGAACTGGAGGCGATTGCACTTCCGCAGCCAAAGGTCTCAAATTTCACGTCCGTAATGATGTCATTGTCTATTTTCAGGTAAATTTTCATGATATCACCGCATTTGGCGTTCCCCACCTCGCCGATGCCGTCGGCATCTTCGATCACTCCTACATTGCGGGGATTACGGAAATGATCCATTACCTTGTCACTGTATAAAGCCATATTTCATACCTCTCTCTTCCTTATATAATGATTACACATATTATGCTTGCGCTTCATTTACCACGCATTACTATTCCGCTGTCACGAACTGCCTCGTGCCGTTTAACAGATCACGCCACACCGGCGATATGCCCCGCAGATACTCCACAGTCTCTTTCACTGCACGAATCGCATAGTCGATCTCTTCTGCGGTAGTCTCCTCGGAGAGCGTCAGCCGCAGGGAGCCGTGGGCGATCTCGTGGGGTCTGCCGATGGCCAGCAGCACATGGCTCGGGTCCAGCGAACCGGATGTGCATGCAGAGCCCGAGGAAGCATATACCCCTTTATCATCCAGCAGCAGCAGCAGAGATTCTCCCTCGATTCCCTCGAAGCAGAAATTAACGTTACCGGGCAGTCTGCACTCCCCATCTCCGTTCAAAACGGAATGCGGAATCTCGGACAGCCCTGCAATCAACCGGTCGCGCAGCGCGGATATCTTTGCCGCACTGTCATCGATGTGGCCGCATGCCTCCGTAAGCGCTGCTGCCATGCCCATGATCGCCGGAATATTTTCCGTCCCCGCCCTTCGTCCTCTCTCCTGCATACCGCCCTCGATCAGATTCGTAAGCCTGACGCCCCGCTTCGCATAGAGCGCACCGATCCCTTTCGGTCCATGGAACTTGTGTGCAGATAAAGACAACAGATCAATATTCTGCGCCCTGACATCAATATGCAGATGCCCTGCCGCCTGTACCGCATCAGTGTGAAACAAGACTCCCTTATCCCGGCATACCGCACCGATCTGCGCAATCGGTTGGATCGTCCCGATCTCATTGTTGGCGTACATAACCGTCACCAGACAGGTATCCGGTCGTATCGCCTCACTTACCTGCTGTGCCGTAACCAGCCCATCCTCATGTACAGGAAGAAGCGTGATCTCGAAGCCCTGTTCCTTCAGTCTATCCAGCGTATGCAGCACCGCATGGTGCTCAAAGGCGGTGGAAACGATATGCCGCTTCCTCTGCTTCTCCCCGATGCGTGCCGCAGATATGATCGCCTGATTGTCCGCCTCGCTGCCACCGGAGGTAAAGATGATCTCCTCCGGATCACATGAAAGACAGCCTGCTATACGCTCTCTTGCTGCAATAAGCGCTTCTCCGGCCCGCTGTCCCACAGAATGCAGACTCGACGGATTGCCGTATATCTCTTCCATGTAGGGCAGCATGGCCTCGATCGCCGCCCGGCTCATCTTCGTTGTCGCTGCGTTGTCCATATATATTTGCATGATATACCTCCCTGTCAGCATCAATTTACCTACCCACTAAGTAGGTAGGTAAATAGTATCACGAAAGATCAGGAATGTCAAGATTCACGATATCTCATTTACAAGTATTTCGAATGAAGTTGTATTATCATGCTCTCTGCCACAACAGCATACTGTCCTGAATGGTAACCGCCAATTTCCCGGTATCCTTCAGCCACGAAAGATAGGAGCGCACCGTGCTGCCCACCAGCACATACTGCTCAAAATTCATGGAAAGCCCGTATCCTTTAAACACTTCCTGCAAAATCTTCTCAAAATGCTGCGGTTTTTCACAAATAGACAGAATCCTATCCGCTACCTCATTCACTTTATCTCTGTTGTAACGGACAAGTTCCCTCAGATCCGTAGCTGCTTCCGCATGAGCCGGAACAAACATGGCGGCTTCCATCCCTTCCACCATATCCAGCGTTTCCAGATAAGCGCCCACGTCATAGATAAAAGAAACAGCATACTTCTCCAGCGTTTCCCTGCTGCTTATGCAGTCTGCAAGGAACACTACTCCGTCCGGCATACGAAAACCAACCATATCAAAGAAATGTCCCGGCAGCGGTATCACTTCTATTTCCTTCGGGAATCCTTCATCTGTAAAGTCCGTCACATCACTTTCCTGCGCCATCAGAAACTTATGCCGTAAGTCCTTGCACGGATAACCGCCGTAAAGAAATGACGGCTCCAGTATAGGGTATTTTGTGAAAGCGGCCTCGATACCTGCGGAATAAATTTTACATCCCGTCTGCCCCTGCAGATAACGGTTACCGCCAATATGATCTGCATTGGAATGGGTATTCAATATGGCGGCAAGGCGCCAGCCGTTCCGCTCCAGAATCTGCCTGACCTTCCTCCCCGCATCCTTATCATTACCGCTGTCGATCAGATACACATGATCCTGATCCGCTGCATAAACTCCTATCTTCGCCGGACAATTTATATAATAGCACTTTTCACTGACCTGTACCAATTCGTACATTTTCACTTTCTCCTATCGGGTCAAAAATCCTGGTGACCGGAAGCCTCATGCACAGTTGCACCGCTTCTCTACCACAATCTCGCCCTTCGCCTCCTGATCGTCGCGGATGATTTCCTCCACACATGGTACATAAATGTGACCGGATAACGGATTTTTAATGCTCACTACCGGCGTAGTGATTGTTGCCTCCACATCCGATTTCTCAAAACTCAGATCCGTATCGACCATTTCACAGTTTATGAGCCTTAAATTCTTGCAGTAGCACAGAGGCTGCGTTCCGATGATCCTGCAATTCTCAAATGTAACGTTTTCACAGTACCATGCAAGGTATTCACCTTTGACAACACTGTTACGGACAGTTACATTCTTAGCATGCCAGAAGGCATCTTTCGTATCGAAATTACAATTCTCAAACACAGAATCCTGAATATACTGGAAAGAATATTTTCCTTTTAACTGCACATTTGTAAAATTAAGCCGCTCAGAGCGCATCATGAAATATTCGCTCTGCACCGTACAGTCTTCCATCCCGATATCCTGCACCGACCATCCGAACTCCGGTGAAATGATATCACATCCACGCATTTTCACCTTGCTGCATTCCCGCAATGCCTTGATCCCGTGAAGCTTCGTGTCCGTGATCTCAATATCGTGAGAATACCACAGCGCCGCGCGACAAAGCTCTGTCATTTCCGAATTCGCAACGTTAAGTCCGTTATCATGCCAGAACGGATACCTGAGATTGAAAAAACAGTTTGAAACCCTAATATCCTCACTTTCTTTCAAAGCACTCTCACCGTCCGCCGGCCCGTCAAAAGCACAGCCATTCAGCGTAATGCCCCTGCTTCCGTATAAAGCCCGTTCCATATCAAAAGTTTGGTTTTCTATCGTTTTCATCGAATCAGCTCCTTTTTTATATTATATCAATTTTTCTGCAACTTTTCCATTTTGTATACCAGATAATCGAGGCAGTCTATCCGTTTCTGTTCTTTATGCAGTTCATCCAGTAAAGACCTCCGGTGCACCGCTAACAGTTTCAGCCCTTCTGATATCTTTTCTGCATGGATATCCTCTACAAACGCTGCAATGACGGTCTTGTCGCACCCTGCGTCTATTAAATTCTGAATAATGGCCTCATCATAACTGCTCTCTTTATCCGCACAGGAGACCATCCATTCATTATGCGGATATAATTTTCCTCCAAAACTTCCACTTCCCATCGTCCCATCCCTTTTCTTGTCTATTGTCAATATTCTGCATTGCCGGTCAAAATCTTTTCTATATCCAGCCTTTCAAATACTTCTTTCGAAGTCTTCCCATCAGAAAATGCCATCATATACTTTTACGTATTTGATTATAACAAGGAGACTTGCATAATAGCAAATACTTATATTATATATTTATCTATGCTTGACAGCTATACCTATTCATAGTACGCTGTATCTGTCAGACATTACACGGTTTAGCAAATCATTTTATTGTACCTAAAAAGAATAGGAGATTTCCATGGAACTCAGAGTTTTACAATATTTTCTCGCAGTCACAAGAGAACAGAGCATTTCGGGAGCGGCCGAATCCTTACATCTTTCGCAGCCTACGCTTTCCAGACAGCTTAAGGAAATGGAAGATGAATTAGGCAAACAGCTTTTTATCCGCGGAAACCGCCGCGTCACCTTGACGGAGGAAGGCATGATCCTGCGTAAGCGTGCAGAAGAAATCATGGAGCTTGTGAAAAAAGCAGAAGACGAGATTTCTTTGTCAGATGAAACCGTTGCCGGTGATATCACGATCGGCGCAGGAGAAACAGACGGTGTCAGACTGCTTACAAAAGCGGCTCAGAAAGTACAGAGTAAATACCCGCTGGTCCACTTCCATATCGTGAGCGGGGACAGAACCACTGTTGCAGAAGAAATGGACAAGGGTCTGATCGACTTCGGTCTCTTACTCGGAGAGATTGATACATCAAAATACGAATCTATAAAAATACCCTACAAAGACAGCTTCGGCGTCTTAATGCGGCGTGATTCTCCGCTCGCCGTCAAAGAAACAATTACTCCGCAGGATCTGATGAATCAACCGCTGATTCTGTCCAGACAAATGATTCATGACTCGGATTTTCACAGACTTTTTCATTGTGACATGGAAAAACTGAATATTGTGGCAACGTATAACCTTCTTTACAACGGCTCGCTCATGGTGGATGAAGGCATGGGATATGCCGTCTGCTTCGATAAGATCATAAATGTTTCAGGGGAAAGCAGCCTCTGCTTCCGCCCGCTTGCACCACAGATGGAAGCCGGGATGAGCCTTGTCTGGAAAAAGTATCAGGTATTCACAAAGGCTGCCGAAAAATTCCTGTTAACGTGCCGGGAAATGCTTCCCGCGCTCCACAGCCATATCCTGTAATTCCTCTATCCGTATGTTCACCGCATTTACTATGGCTTCTATGCGCTCTTCATCCATATATTCGGAAGAAGCAAATACATCGCGGATATCATCCTCCAGCATTTTAAGCTGTTCAAACGGTATCCAGCTATAATCTGATACAAGCTCCATCTGCCTGCCGGCATCTGCATAAAAGGGTTTTGTTTCCACAGGATCATAGCCATTAATATTCCTTGTCAGTTTATCATGCCATAGGCTTGTTCCGCTGTCAAATACAGGTGCCGGCCCTATCCACTCCAATGTATTGACATTTCGCACTGCTCCGAAATTACCGAAATGGCGGTCGGTATTTGCCAGCAGAAAGTCGTACACCAACAGATAGTCAAGAAACTTTCTCATGCATGGAATGCCTAACTGACTGCATGCCTGTATAAAATGTTCATATGCAGAATTCCGGCTGCTTTTTTTCAGACTCCGGTTTATGCTTACCGCACTCACCAATTCCGTGTCTGTATTGATAAAATCTTCACATACACTATACGGAATCCCGTTTTCCCATAACAGGGTATAACTCACATAATTACGACAACCTAACCTCCGGTGCAGCTTTGTAGCCACAACCTCATTTAACGGCTCCTGCATATATGGATTGCTTCCGGCTTTGATCAAACATCTCTTCCCATTTACGATCTTCCATTTCTTTTTTAACCATCCGTCCGATGTATTACACGGTGACATCATATCTATTCCCTGACCATTCACCGGTTGTTCAAACAGAATATTTCCTACATCATCCGAAAATTTATTCTCAAAAAAATTAACTGCGGACCACGCTAATTCACTGTCCGCCGGCTTCATCCAATATTGGTCTGACAGGCTTAACCCATAGCATTTCATCAAAAGCTGTTCCGGCCGGTTCACGTTCAACTTCTCAAGCGCAGACCGTATTCCGGAACGACTTGCCGGAATTGCCCTGCCATACCACCATTCATTTAAATCTCTTTTATTGGGGATTCCTGTTCCGGTACCAATACCGACCGGAAGATACCTTAGATCCAGCGGTTCTGTTACTCTGATAATAGCTGCCGTGTCATCATCAAGCTCCAAATCCACGACCGGCACATTTTTGTTCATCAGTGTACATTTCATAAGTTCACCTCTTCTAACAAATAGTATGCCATATATTTTTAGCTGTAACAATCTCTTTTTCGTGTTCTTGCTTCCAACAACAGTCCCTTTATCAGGCTTCTATATTAAGCAGAAAACAAGTTAAAGTCATTATGCTTATGAGCATACATATTATCAATAGAATGTATTTTGGAAGCTATCAGGAAATTCATTAACAAAGCAATTTTTCCAACTCCCATAATTGCAATACAGGACCTGGTATTTAATACCGTATGCGACCAAATAGAATAAACTAATCTATATGCAGGATATAACGCTGCAATAAGACCAAAAGCAAAAAACGTATAAACAAATATCCGTAAAAGATTAAGAATAAGGAAGCGAACATATAATTTGTTGTGAAAAGATTTATGTGAAGGAGTCATAAGATCAGCCTCAAACCGCTTATCAAAAATGTCAAGAATCCGTTTCGAGCTGGATTCGGTTATGTCATAAAGCTCAAGAACCTGTCTACCATAGCCGTCATTATACACCAGAACATCCGCCGTACAGCAATCTCCATTCATATATAACTTATAAGTACATTGATATCCGTTTTTCTTCTTTTCATTTACGGAAATTGGTTCATATATTCCACCAAGCATTACAAATTCATCAATGGAAAAAAGTCCCGTTCCATATGTATATTGGATTAGCATAGCATTCCTCCGTGTGTATATTATTAAGTATATTAAAAACAGCCTGCACCTGCAAGCTGTTTTCAAGACTATTACTGGCGGATTACAGTCACGTTTCCTTTCATGCTAAAGTAGACAAATACACTGGAAAAGAAACTGAAACACAGCACAGTTCTTTCGGCAATAACACAAATTTATGCGGAAAACTATTATCTATA
The DNA here is from genome assembly GCA_947175435.1 of uncultured Lachnospiraceae bacterium. Lineage (GTDB taxonomy): Bacteria > Bacillota > Clostridia > Lachnospirales > Lachnospiraceae > UBA3282. Next base: position 20,082 of record CAMWMS010000002.1, read on the forward strand.
AAATGCCGCCATTACGTTTCAGCTCTTCTTTTAGTTCTGAATCAGCTATAATGTTAGAAAAGCTGCATCCACAGACTGCCAGTCCAGGGGTATATTCAAGCTGCTGTAATTTCTCCCCGGTATCAGCATTTAAGCGCATAAGCTGATAGTTTTCATAGCTGCCTATAATATCTGACTCTCCCCATGGAATAGCGAATTCCCAGCAGGCATATCCGTCAAAACCACCAATCCCTTTTTCAAAACCTTGTTTCATCTCCTCGTAGGTACAATTGCGATAATCATCATGGACAAATATATAGCAGGAATTTTTAAGGAAAATTGCTTTTTTAGCGTCGTCTGATAAATAAACATAGCTAAATCCATTCTCGTCATTCTGGTACTTTGATAGTGCTCGCTCATGCTTGTAAAATATGAATTCAAGGACAACTGGCGGCGCAGAGAGGAAAACCCGCTTATTTTTTTCCAGCTTATAACATTCTGGAATGGGAATGTTTAAGCGTTCTCTTTCCAAAAAGAATCCCTGTGTTACCCAATAAGCCTGCACGCCATTTTCATACTTAGCGCCCGTAATTCCCAAATCACCATGATGAGGAATAAAGTATGGAAAAAGATCATCTGTCAGTTTCGGCAATAGATATCCCCATGAAAACTGATAGTATATTTTATCCTTTACTCTTTTTCTCTTATAAAATTCACACCTGCTTTCTACATGATTAGCTCCGTTAATCCAGTCCTCTACAAGAGCTATTTCAATATAGCCATCCGTATAATTGGCATTCGCAATGCGCTCGTTTTCTGCCGGCTCCAATATCAGGTGGGAAGTGCCGGAAGAAAACTGATATTCCAGACACCGATACTGCGTTGTAATCAGAAGCCATTCACCGGAACTGTCAATACACATGTTGCAGACGTTTTCATTTTTGCTCATGGTCGAGAAGCAAACGGACTGTTCACCGGTGCTTGTATTTAACAGGACGATCTTTTCATGATCCTCTCTGGTGAAATTCAACGCCATAAGCTGGAGGCGTGGCTCATAACAGCAGCATCCGATAAAATATTCCCGGTCAGAAAAGCAGTAGGCGTTTATAAGCTGCAAGGGAGAGCCGCCAAAAACGGATATCCCGTTAAACATGTGTACCAAAAAGAAACGAGACCTTTCTAAATCAGCAATCATATCTGTACAATTATGATAGGCAATATTGTACTTTAAAATAATGGTATCTTCTTCTGAATCCCACTCATAGACATTCGTATCCGTGCCGACAATGAACCGGTTATTTTTCGGCGCAACAGAAGTCGTAAAAGTAAGCTCCCGTTCATGATCAGAGTCGGTAAGTAATTTATTTATTCCGGATATCGGATATTTCATCAATACAGCGAAGCGTGTTGCCGTGATACTGGTAAGATAACAATTGTCGGGATACATAAAGTAGAATTCATCAGGGTGCTCCGAATGGGCATGGATAGCATTCGGCGGCATGTTGTTTTCTTTTGTCAGATTATCAAAAATGGCCCTGGTCTTCCCGCTCGCGCAGAAGAACTGTTCTATCTGCATCGTGTCATAATTGAACAGCAGAAAACTCTTTGTTGATGGAATATACTTTGCAGTAGGCATGGTTTGCGGCATCCCGTTATATGTATATAACACTTCCATGTAACCATTCATTATCGAGATCGTGAACAACATGCATTGAATGGGAAACTCATCATCTTCATCATTGCATTCTGCATCATCATACTCCCCTTCGTATAAATTATATTCAGCCGTGAATCCATAAATCACCGATTCAATATGCTCCGCATACAGTTGGGTCTCATATAGCAGTTCATTGCAGGTACAGGCATGGACTGTCTGGTCCTCTAAAGAAAATCCATAGATCGTTTTACTGTCACACACCATAAGGAGTCCCTTGGAATCGCCGGTGAAGGAAAAACTGTTCAATTTATTATGTTTTTCCAGAGGTAGTAACAATTTGTATTCTTTATCCGGAAGTGAGAGGTCATACAACCCGAGGCTGATCTGGATGCCGTCTCCAGTGGATTCTTGTTGCTTTGTGGCAAGATATTTTCCATCCGGAGATATCTTCATAAAACCTGTTGGTGAGAAATCCGTAATTCCCATCGGATCTTTTGAGGACAACTCATACTCTAATTTCCCGGATAAAATATCCCAGCATTTGATTTGCCCATTCATGTCTATTGTAAAACACTGCATATCGTGGTATAGGAAATCAATAACACAATTTTGGTGATCTTCCGGTTGAAAGTTCTTAATATATAGCTTACTTCCGTCAAAATTTGCTGCAAGAGTTTCCGTGCTGCCTTTTTTGCTGCATGTAACGTTGAAAAAGTTGCAGTGTTTAAAATCAAGCCCTCCTAAATTTACACCAGATAGTTCTTCCCTGCCCTGAAGGATAGCTGAAAGGGTATTTTGCAACAGATAGTAGATATCGTATCTGTCTGCACACAATTTCCGGCAGTAATCAAGAACACGTTCCAATACCTTCTGCTCATCGTTTCCTAATTCCGGCAGGTACCAGTTTCCAGTATCTGTATTGAGTAAAGGACGGTTGCGGTGCTCCATTAGTATCTGGCTTATGAACGCCCTTTTATGGTGCTGCCAATAAAAAGTATTTAAAAAGTCATGGTAACTTTTTGGAGTATCCTTAGTTCCGCCATTCTGAAAAAATTGTCTGACATTGATACACTGGAGCAGAAAAAGCAGCTGTACATCCCATATGGCAGAAAAGTAATCGCGGAAATGATGATGTATAAAGGAATAACGGTTTCTTTCACCAAAATCTTCGGTGATGTTTTGATATTGATATAAAATACCGAGATAACCATGTATGCAGTTAATAATATCCTCCACATTCACACGGCCGTTTTTATATAAGGATTCGGCAGTCTGCTGTAGTATCCGCGGCTTGTACTCAAAATCTTTAAAAGGTATTTTCGCTACATCCATACATAAAGACTGAATGCATGCAACGGAATTACAAATTAACATCTCTAAATCAGCATCATTCATGGAAAAGCAATCATTCTGCTCAAACTGCCAGCCTATATAGGGCAGAATAAAGTCCAAAACAAATGAGGTCTGACAGGCATTAAACGGATTTGTACGGGTATCTGCCGCATGCTTGCGAATGTTGTAAAAACAGGAATCCTTATGAAAGAAATGGTATAGGATCTCTCCGGGGGTTTCGGGAATGAAATTCGTAGCCTTTTCCGCGGTGAACATACACAGGAAAAGTGGGATTCGTATGCAATTAAGCAGAGACCTGTTGGACATATAAAGCCCGATCAGGGTTTCATTGATGTTACTCTGTTTAAAATAGGTTTTGATATCACTGTCTTCCAACCCAATCAGCTGTACATTTTTAAACTCTGCAGCATAATAGGCAGCCTGTGTTTCGCGGCTGGTAGTAATGATACGAATATTCGGATAGGTATTTAGTACGGAAATCTCATTGCTGAGCATAGTACGGATAGAAAGCTTGTCGTTGGATTTTACTTCATTGAATCCATCTAACAGGAGCAAGTAGCGTGGAATATGAACTTCCGGTGTCCTCTGGAATTCCTTCTCGATCATATCAAGCGTACTGTCATCTACGGTATCAAGAGTTGTATGATTTTCATAGATCTGGCCAATGTAGCGCGTAATGAAATTGCTTTTCCCAAGAGATTCATTATACCAATCTTTAATCTGTCCCGGGCAGAGGTTTAGTTCAATGAAAAACGGAATCGGGCACCCGGTCCGGAATTTTCTTTCTTCTTCATTTTCATCTAAGAATTCTTCACGCATTAGGTGGTGAAGGAAAGTTGTTTTACCAATACCTCCTTCGCCTGTTATGGCAATATTCTCCGTTCCTGATTTACAGATGTCCATAACTGAATTTATGCTGCCGTCCACTTCACGGTAACGGGCAGGGAAATTAGGTTCAACTACATATCCTTTGGGCAGGATCGTCTGTATGATATCAAGAGAAGAAAAACGCCCACCTTTACTGCGGGATGCAAGAAACGCTCTTTTTGAACACTGCCACAACGCGGATTCTTCATGGTATGAGGGGGATATTTTGATTAATTCATATACGTTAAAATATTCTTCTCCCACCTTCGGATTACGGGATTGATGCTGAATTGTATTGTAATTTCCACAAATAATACATAGAGAAATGAAATGTGAAAGCTGGTCATCATTTGACGGATCACAGCAAGAGATTAAAGCTTCCTTCATATTATCAGGTAAATATTCATCTGCCGTTATCTGATTGCATAATTCATCATAAATTCCCTTATGGCGTCCAACTCTGGGAAGCCATCTTGTGCTTATGCGTTCGCGCAGCTTTGCATCTTCGCCTCCAAACATTATGCCTGCTGTGATATTCTTCGATAGCGGACGCCTGCTTTTGCCTTTACTAAAGACATTCTTTGCAGTCTGGGTTACATTCAGAGCATGGTCTATTCCATTTTCTTCAAAGAGGAGCATATACAAATCCGCCTGTATAAGTCCCAACTCATTGCTATAGTGCGCAATCGTATTCAATACAGAACTCAGTTCCATAAAATTCCTCCCTGGTTACCATTTTGTCCCCTCTTCTGTTACCGACATAAAATGCAGATTCCAGTATGCTGTGTATATAAAAAGAAAGGGGGATGGTTTTATGATAACACATGTTTGCGCGGTATAAAACATATATTTCGACAAGTATAGTCAAAGTATAATAACTGCAGCTTCACTTCACCTTAAAAAAAACGGATGGGGCAGAGGTTTCCTTTTGCTGGCACAATTTATTGAAAAACTGAAGCCTCCATCCGAAGCCTTCAGGCAGAAAGGTGGTTATTATGGCAAGAGATAGAGGAATGCAGGAAAACAGAAGCAGAAAAAATACCGAATGTGAAATTACTATTACAATAATACGCGATTGGATAGGTTTCTTCTTAACGGTCACCGGATTTTTCCTTAGTCTTTCAGAAACCGTTCATATTGATGTGCAGATTCAAAGGAATATTGATATAGATGTTTACATTAGCTTTTTTGTGATAGATGATACACAAAGGAATATGGAGTATCATCCTTCAAATCCGGATGATACTGTAAACAATAAGAAAAGGGATAATTCCGGCGGGCAAAGGCACCCTATAGAATGGGCGTACATAGATTTGACGGATTATTTACAAGAAAAATCAAAACGAAATAATCAAAGGATAGAAAGGTGAATAATAGAATGCCTTTATATTTTGCGGATGCAGAGGATCTCCGCCGGAGAATGTAATTCCCTGTATCTCATGGGCGGCACCCAACCGCCCATGAGATTATCGATTAAAGTAGTACAAATTTTATATCCCCGTCCATTGCAGTCAGCTGTTGGGGCATCAAAAGCCTCTGTCGCTTGTATAACATATCAAGGTACAGAGGAAAATACGGGAATCTCATTTACAAAAAGGGAGTCTTGGGTTACAAACGGGACTCTCGCCTTGCTTTTCACCATAATTTTACATATATCATATATTATTTAACGTTATACATTAATTATTAGTTGACAAACATAATATTCTATGACATAATTTATTAAAATAAAACATTATATAGGAGTATCTATTATGGGTAGGTTAGAAAACATTAAAAAAACAAGTAAACTCATTGGAAAAGTAGGAAAAATATTTCAAATATTTACTGGAATACTTACAGGATTTGCATTGTTTTCTATTATCATACTGTCTATACTGCGAACTACACTCAATACAATGATTGCTGAATCTCAAGCAAGTTTTGATTTTAGTAATTTAGGGCAATTTGCCGAAAAATTGTCAAGTGAAGGTAAAATAGCCGAAGCAGGAATTGTTTCTTTAATATTTGGAGCATTGTTTACATTAATAATTACTATAATTATGCACTTTATTGCCAAAATATTTAAAAGAATTTATAATGGTTATTCTCCATTTTTACCAGAAATTGTAAACGATTTAAAGATTGTTTCTGCATTGTCTACGTTACTGATTTTGCGAAACAGCATCGGATTAGGCATTGTTTCGGGATTTATATTTTGGGGAATCATACAACTTTATGAATATGGGTGCGAATTACAAAATCAAGTAGATGAAATCTTATAGGTGATAAACATGGCTATTATTTTAAGATTAGATAGAGTTATGGCAGATAGAAAAATTTCATTGAATGACTTAGCCGAACAAGTAGGAATAGCAAATGTAAACTTATCTAAAATAAAAACCGGAAAGGTAAGTGCTATTCGGTTTTCCACATTAAATGCGATATGTGATGTATTGGACTGTCAACCGGGCGATATATTAGAATTTCAAAAAGACCAATCTGATAGCAAAACCAGCCCAATTTACCAACAATAGGATAACTGCTGTTACGCTGGGGATTAGGACTTTCACTTAAAGTTTATTATAAATTCTTTTCAAATAAATTACCTGAACTATCAATAATATAAATCTGCTTCTCATTAATAAAAGTATAATCAAGTAAAGAGTCACAAGGAATTTCGCTGTCCAACGTCCAGCTTTTGCCAGCGTTATCTGTTACAAAAAGTTCATAGACAGCATTTTCCCTTACCACTTTTAGTATAATTATCCCATTTTGTTTATTATTACCATAAAACACAGGAATGTACCCATCTACATATTTCACATCTTCTGTTCTGGGAAATATCTCTACAGTTTCCCATGTTTCAGCTCCATCGGTTGTTTGATATAGATAGCTGTCAGTACCATGATAGGTCACAGCTATATTTATTGTTTCATTGTCGATCACAGTAATTCCTTGTGGATACCCTGAAATCGTATTTGTTAATTCTCCCGTAAATGAAAATGTCTGTCCACCATCATCGGTAAAAAACAAAAGCTTTGTCATCTGACCGAGTGCCGGGGTAGAACAGTATAAAAGGTATCCATCCCTATCATTTGCAAAACTGATAAATATGCTGCCGGCATCACAGTTTTCAGAATAATCACCATATTTTATTAGTGTCTGATTCCAATTGTTACCGCCATTTCTTGTATATTCGACTATTAGATGCTCATTGTCTGATGAAAAGTAAGTTACATATGCGAGCTGTTCATTTATAAATGCGGCCTTTGCATATCCATCCGTAAAGCTATTTACATTCTCTAAAATCTTAACTGGTTTAAAGTTCTCTAAACCATTTTGGGTAAAAAGAATTTCGTTCTCAAAAGATAATCCCCATGCGCTTTTCGCAGTGCACATATAAAGTTGTTTTAATTTATATGGACACTCGATTGATTTATAATCTCTATTATTACAAGATACTAATAAAAGGCCACAATAGAGTATGAGTAAAATTTTAAATTTGTTTGCTATCATCTTAAATTTTCCTTGTGTAATCATAGTATATCCTAAGCTCTGCCCATCTTTATCGCTGTTGCCCAACTATCTAATGCTTCTGTTTCAAGCGATTCCCTGTCAATTCTGCTAACGGTATGAATACAAAGTTCCAAGAATCGTTTAAGACACATCTTATTCTCATAATGTATGAAAATGTGGGGATACAAGCACTCTATCGTTTCCATATTCTTTTCGTTCTCCACCCTGAGCTCGTTTCTCTAATTTTCATATATAACCAGTCCATATCCGACGAGCTGCTGATCAAACCGATGGATTTCATTGCTGAGCAGCCGGTAGCCGTCATACAGAGCCTCTTTGCATGCGTCTTCAACGCTTACTTTATCCGCCGACGGCTTGATCAGAATAAGCCTTATTTTCTTCTTATACCAACCCGCAAAGCTATGGAGCTGCTTAAAAGACATCACGGAATTCTTATCATCATCACCATCCAAAAAGGAGATCCCTTTCAACACCTTTCCGTTATGTGAAAAACCTGATGCAAGTATTATATCTTCGTATTCTTTCGGCTCAACGACTACTGGATATCCTGTTAATATATTTTCCGTTGCCAAATGCATCAGCGTCTCGGCGTTGTACTGCTCGCTGTCGAAAACTTCACAGGATAATCCGTATACTGCCAAGCAATTTTTCTCAAATATTTCCTCTCCGCAGGAATAGCCAAATAGAGACTTCCGGCATAGTATGCCCATTCTCCCACTTGCTGACAGCCTGTGGACTCACCGAAAGCCGCTGCCTTAATTCCTCCTGTGTTATGCCTCTGCTCTTTCTCAAAAGAGCAATCTGTTTGCCTGCTCTGTGATTGTCAAACAAAATTTTAACGTCCTTTCCTCTACATTCTTTTGCGATGAGAGTTTCCAATTTACCCTTCTTCGTATCGCCTTTTCTGAGTTTATTATGCCATCGCAGAATAGATAAATCCATAAAGCAGACGTTAACCGGCGCGAAACGAAACTTAACTTAAAGTTTATACTCGATGCAACATTGTTATTACCTCACAATGCCCCGTATACGGAAACATATCCACCGGCGTAATCTCCGCCACCCGATATTCTCTCCCGCTTCTCTCACCCTTTCTTCTACCCGCATTTTTCTCCGCACCCTTACCGGTCAGATATTCCAGATCTCTCGCTAATGTCTCCGGATTGCAGGAAATATATACAATCCGCTCCGGACGGAGTTTACAAAGAGCATCCATGAATTCCTCCGTGCTCCCACTTCTGGGCGGATCCATAAAGACGACATCCACTTTTTCTCCCGCCTCCGCAAGCTGTACCATGAATTTTCCCGCATCGTTTTGATAGAAATTAACATTCCTGATACCGTTGATCTTCACATTAGTCACAGCGTCCCTCACCGCCGCCTGATTCAGCTCTACGCCGATCACCTTCTTAGCCTGCTTTGCTGCGGCAAGCCCGATCGTACCGATACCGCAATATGCGTCGATCACAGTCTCACATCCTGTCAATGCGGCATACTCTATTGCCTTATCATACAATTTCTGTGTCTGCACCGCATTGACCTGATAGAATGACTGTGAAGAAATGCGAAAAGTTCTGCCGCACAGTTCATCCTCGATATATCCCTTACCATAAAGCACCTGTTCTTTGTCTCCCAAAACCATGCTTGTCCTTTTATTGTTGACATTCAGAACAATGGTAGTGATTTCCGAATGTAGTTTACATAACGCATTTACAAAATTCTTTTTAGATGGCAATACGGGCGAACCCAGTACCAAAACCACCATAATCTGTCCTGTAGCATGCCCCACACGAACCAGCACATGCCGCAGCAGCCCATAGCCCGTGTCCTCATCATATGTCTTGATTTTAAAAGATTTCGCCAGCTCCCTGACGGACACGATGATCTCATCCGCTTTGCGGTCTTCCAGAAGACAACTATCCACAGGTATCACTTCATGAGTGCCCTCGCGGTAGATCCCCGACACGATACCTTTTCCCTTCTGAAAATCAAAAACGGCATGCACCTTATTACGATAGTGTTCCGGTTGTTCCATGCCGATGATCTCTCCAACCTTACCATATTTATTCAGAAGAAGTTCCACCTGCTTCTGTTTCTTTTTGAGTTGCTCCTTATAGGGCACGTCGATATACTGACACCCGCCGCATTTTCCGGCCACAGCGCAGAGCCGTCCGCCCGTACCTTTATCCGATTTCTTATTAACCACGCTTTTTCTCTTCGTATTATACTCCATTTATCTCTACCATCCTTATCCTGGCAAAAACTTCCTTTGCACGGGTCTGCGCATCAAAAAAGCTCCAAGATCTCTCTCAGAGCTATTCTATCATATATTCTTCTCGCGCGGAACCATATCCCGGCACCTCATCACACTGCCTCGGCTCCCAACATCACGCATTCGATTCCTTCCACAAGATCACGTGCAAGCACACAATCGGCCTCATTAATCCGAATCGTAAACACATTTTTCTCAGCCGTCTCGCCGAAAAACCGCTGCCACAATTTCTTTTCCTGCCATTCCACAAAAAAAGAAATCCGATTCGTCACAAGCAGTTTTTCCAATTTATCCTTGCTTTCCATGCTGTACACCTTACAGAATGGAATTTCATGATTAAAAAATAGCGCGTTAAAATTGATTGGTTCCACAATACCACCCCCATAAAACTAATTTTCCGTCTGATTTGTCTTCCGTTTCTCTTTTAGCTTTATGTCAACTTGTACATTTATTATACACTATTTATTGTGGAAAAATCAAGAATTTCTGTCTTTTTCTACAAATTGCATAAAATTTTATGTAAATCTTGTGTACTATGTTCGCCTTTTTCAGTCAATATGCGAGTTCCGTCCAAGGGCGGTTCCTCTTTTCCAGCCAATAATCCCTGCGGCTTTCATATTGTTCATTAAGCCAGTCCGCGGCTTGTTCAACCCCTTCTTCGGTAAGAGGCACTTCCATTGACTCTCTGAGATGTTCCGGCGTACGCAGCATATTAAGCGGTTCTGGCCAAATCGTCACTCTGATTACGTCATCCTCTCCGCTCCTTACTTTCTTAAGCATATAACGCATGCCTTCCATGCTGCCGGAGTATTCTTCTTTCTTTATGTAGTTGAGCGGATGAAATGTTTCTTTGTCTATCATGGAGAATCCCCTATATCCCAGCTCTTTTCAAACAGTATAGCACAACAACTGTGGCAAAGTCCATACTTCCCTGTTACCCAGGCGTATTGGGACTCACACCCGTTAGAGTACCCCATGGTGCGCAAACCGTAAAAAGGCACCCGATTCTATGGAACCGGATGCCTTTCTGCAAACTCTTTCTACATCGTTTCTAAAGCAATAAATGATTTCTTCACAATTTGAAAATCGAATATATGCTGTATATGATTACCTATGTACTGTAAATAAGTTGTTCTAAATAATACCATTAATATTTTAACCTGAATTGTCCTACCAACTCTTCCAAATTGGTGGACTGTGCAGATAACTCCTGGCTTGTTGCCGAAGTTTCCTGCGCCGATGCAGAATTGTTCTGTATTACGTTTGCAATCTGCTCTACAGCCAGCTCTAACTGTTTCATGGAATCTGCCTGTGCATCAGACAAGGTGCTGATTTCCTTTGTAGAATTTGCCAGCATTGAAATACCGTTGATAACAGATTCGATCGCCGCCGTTGTTTTTCCCGTTATCTCATTACCAAGCTCAATCTCTTTGAGCGAGTTTTCAATCAGGTCCTTTGTCTTTACTGCTGAAGCAGCACTGTCTGTCGCCAGCTTACCGATCTGATCTGCCACAACTGCAAAACCTCTGCCGGCTTCACCTGCTCTTGCAGCCTCGATGGAAGCATTCAGTGACAGCAGATTCGTCTGGGATGCGATATCTTCAATATCACCGATGATATTGGCAATTGCCTTGGATGTTTCGTTAATCTTCTCCATCGCGCTATTCAACTGCTTAATATCCTCATTGCTCTTTTCAGCCTCTTCTCTAAAGCTTGCAGCATCCTTAGAAGACTGATTGGCTCTCGCTGTCGTCTCCACCACATTCTCTGTGATATTCTGGATCGTAGCAGTCAGCTCCTCTACGGAAGCCGCCTGATCGGTCGCGCCTTCAGCCAATGTCTGTGAACTCTCAGCAAGCTGGGTTGCCCCTAATGCCACCTGCTGCGATGATTCACTGATATTCTGAAGTGTATCGCTCAATCTGTCAGTAATTGTTGTAACGGAGCTGCCCAGAATCTCGAAGTCACCGCGGAACTCACTCACATTTGCAGTGATATTGAAATCTCCGCCTGCCACTTCATCAAGCGCTATCTCCAGTTCACTGATACACTGCTTGAGCATGGTAATCGCTTCATTAAAGGACTCCGTCATATCACCGATCTCATCATTATGCACTTTATGGATATCAATATCCAGATTTCCTTTAGCAAGCTCCGCCGTTGCATTCATTACACTATTGATAGGCTCTACAAACAGACCCGTTACAAATTTTGCAAGCTTCATCGATACAACTACAGCTACTACTGTAACAACCAAAATAAGCACTATCATGAGATATGTATTCCGCGAAAGTTTGCTGGAGGTTGCATCACCCATCTGAACATTTAAATCCATCAGGCCTTCTGCCGTTGTCTGAAGCTCTGTTAATATAGGTTTCACCGTGTTGGTCATATACGCTACCGCTTCGTCATTGCGGTTATCCAACGCCATCTCTCTCAGCTCCTCAGTCACCGTAAGGTATTGCGGCAGAAGCTCGGTGATACGTGACGTATATTCCGATTCCGCTTTTGTGGTACAGTTTACCAACATTTCTTCGTATCTCACTTGCATTTTGTCCCTTGCGTCTGCCTCCTCCGCACTCAACGACTGCAGAGTTGCCTCATCCGATACCAGGATCATCTGCCTTAATATGGCCGGCATCTTATTCAAATAAGTATTGAACATACCGATGTCACCCTGTGAAAACCCGTTTGCTACCAATGCCTGGCTGTAACTGTAATTCGTGTAGAGCAGCGTCAAAAGACCTAAAAGCCCTGAAATACTGGCAATACACACTACCAGCGTAAAGCAGTACGATAATTTTTTCTGTACTTTCATTTCTTTTACTTTATCAAGCATAATTTTATCTCCTTCGCTAATAAATAAAGCATATTTTTTTCTCTTTATTTACAGCCTGCTCTATGTACAGCATAATATTCAAATGTCAAGGTGCGGACTCTTTACAGCATAACGCTAAAATTATGCAGTAAGAGACAAAATGTACCAGAACATTATATCACTTCTTCATTTTAGATACAAGACCACAAAGCTGAGTTTTAGCAGCGTTTTAGCAGAATCGGCAAAATATACTGCGAATATGACCTCTTCAAGTATTTTATATCATATTTCGGACATAAAAAAACCTCGAAAGCCCATACTTTCAAGGTTTTTCCATTATCGGAATGACAAGACTTGAACTTGCGACCTCTACTTCCCTAAAGTAGCGCTCTACCACCTGAGCCACATCCCGAAAGCAGTTATCATTATACCTAATTCTTACAGAAAAAGCAAGCCCAAATTCTTTTATTTTATACCATTTTATGCCTTCGCACTCTTCTGATCCATAAACAGCTCGAATTCCTCCTGCGGAATCGGTTTGGAGAAATAATACCCCTGCTGAATCTGGCAACCGATCTGCTTGAGATAATCGCTCTGTTCGGGCGTTTCCACACCCTCGCACAGCGAAGTAATGCTCAGCCTCTTCGCCATATCAACCACACAGGAGATAATGATCTTATCGCTTTCCTGAAGCATATCATCTTTCAGGAACACCTTGTCCAGCTTAATAATATCGATGGGCAGTCTGCTCAGCAGATTTAAAGATGAATATCCGGAACCGAAATCATCCATGGAAACTTTTGTTCCAAGTTTATGTAAACCTTTTACCAACTCCAATGCCTTTTCGGTATTATCCAGATAAATACTTTCGGTCAGCTCAAATTCAATCAGTCCGGAGGGAATCTGATATTCCTCAAACAGTTCGCGCACATATTCCAGAATATGCATTTTGTTTAAATGGATACGCGACACATTCAATGAGATCGGCACAACGTTCTTTCCCGCCGCCATTCTGTCAGCCAGAAATTTGAATGTTTCCCGATAAACAAAATAATCCACATCCACAACCTGTCCGCTCCGCTCAATCAGCGGTATGAACTCGTCCGGATATACAAATGTACCGTCCGGTTTCTGCCAGCGCACTAATGCCTCCGCTCCGATCAGCCGCAGTGTCTCCGTCTCGATCTTAGGCTGGTAATAGACTTTTAATTCATGATTGGCAATTGCCTTCGGCACGCGCGAGGTGATCTCCACTTCCCGCTTGATTCCCTCCATCATGCTGTGGTCAAACAGCACACAGCAATCGCTGTCCATTTCCTTAGCAACTTTTCTTGCCAGATTGGCATTAGACACCGCCGTCTCCGCGTCCAGACTTCTGCTGTTCTTATCGATAATACTGATTCCGGTACAGAACTGAAGCCGGCTGTTGAGATACTTCTCTCTGAACTTAGCCTCCCACTCCAAATTTACTTTGTGAATAAGCTCCTTGAACTGCTCATTTGTTAAATTCTGACGCAGAACATTGGCCGCCACAAAATTATCCGAATAGACTCTGGCGCAGCAGATCAGCTGAACGCTTTTCTCGGTCATCTCCGCCACAAAGTCCCGAAGAAGCGCATCTCCTACCTGGTAGCCGTAAGTATCATTGATATACTTAAAATGCTTGATATCGGTATATACAATCGATATCCGGTCATCTCCGATCTGCTCGATCGCCTTCTCCAGCTTCTCCAGAAACACCTCATATCTGTCCAGACCCGTCAGAGAATCTTTCATATGGATTCCCTCTGTCTGTGTCTCATTTTCATTTGTCTGTCTTATTAATGTATCCATCCGTTCATCCTCTAGTACTTGCCGCAGCCCTGTAGATATTTTTTTCCTTTATAAACATACTACGATGCTCCCGCATCTGCTGTCAACTCATGAAGTATGCATTTCTCATGAAAAAGGAACTATTAACATTTGTGTGCAAGGACAGCCTGCAAATATTCCCACATACGCTGTACAGAAGCAATATCAAGGCTCTCCTGTGCCGTATGCACATCCGCCATATCCGGACCGATCGATACGCAGTCAAGATTCGGAATCTTAGATGCCAGTATCCCGCATTCCACACCTGCGTGAATCGCCTCCAGGACAGGTTTCTTTCCATACATCTCCACATAGATCCCCACTATGATATCACGGAGCGGAGATTCTGTACGATATGCCCAGCCCGTGTAGGTATTCCTGACTTCCGCCACTGCTCCCGTCTCTCTCGCAATCTCCTGCATCTGACGGCACAGTGCCTCTCTATCCTCATCCACGGAGCTTCTGACCGCATAAGACAGCTTAAGCGCTCCCTGTTCCAACGTGGCAACACCCAGATTCAGGGAAGTCTGCACCAGCCCTTCCAGATCACGGCTCATGGCAATCACGCCGTTTGGCAAATTACACAGGCAGGTAAGCGCCTGCATAGTGGAAGCCGCATCATGGGGCTTCATCTCTCTCCCTGCTTCACTGCCTTCCTTCCCGCCTAAAATCTCCTGCTGATTTACAGCGTTGCAGGAAACCGCAAATGCCGGATCTTTATCCCCCAGCTCCTGCTTAATTCTGCCGGCTTCCTCCTGCGCATAGGCAATTGCTGCTTCCGAACAAGTTATGTCAACCGAAATTGTTGCTTCCGCTTCCCGTGGAATCGCATTATCCGCCAATCCGCCATGCATGGTAACCAGACCAATAGTAAACCGCTCCGACATTCCCTTAAGAATCCGTCCTAACAGACAGTTGGCATTGCCTCTTCCCTTATTGATCTCAATCCCGGAATGCCCGCCCAGCAATCCCGTAATCTTCACCTGTAGTAATTGCCGATCCTGTCCTGTCGCACTCTGCTGCGCCGCCTCTTCTGCCTTATCCTCCTGCAGCGGTATACTCACATCCACTCTGGCACCGCCCGCGCAGCTTGTGATGACAACGCCCTCTTCCTCCTGATCCAGATTGATCAGCCGCTTGCCTCGTAGCATGGATAGATCGATCCCTTTTGCACCCTCCATACCGGTCTCCTCATCCACCGTCAGAATCACTTCCAGACGCGGGTGGCTGATGTTGTCGGCCTCCAGAAGCGCAAGTGCATAGGCGACCGCAATACCGTCATCTCCGCCCAGACTCGTTCCCTGCGCATGGATTCTGCCGTTCTCTACGCACAGCCTTAAAGGGTCCTTCGTCATATCAATATCACAGTCGGGCGCGCTGACCACAACCATATCCATATGCCCCTGCAATATATAGGGCTCCTCCTGCTCGTATCCCGTCGTTGCCTCCTTAATAATAATAATATTAAACAGCTCGTCCTGTATACATTCCAACCCTCTGTCTGCAGCAAATTTTTTCAGATAATCACTGATCTGCTTTACATTGCCAGACCCATGCGGAATCCGGCTGATCTCCTCGAAATAATGAAATACCCTCTGCGGTTCTAATCCATCCAAAACTCCCATTCCGTTATCCTCCAAATTGTATTAATCTATCCGGTAAATCTTCATAGATTATATTTTACCATAATTTATGTATTTTACACTATACAAAAAAGTCCTCGCGTCCATTTTATTTCATAGAGTGCATTTCCCTCTAAAACGCGAAAAGGTAAAGGGCCTCCCCTCTACCTCTTTTCCAACTTGATGCTTAATCTCCATGCCGGACGCCGTCTCACCGACTCATCCGTTATGATCCTCTCGTTGCGGTGTATACTGAGTAACAATCCGATCAGCGCCGCATAAGTCATCGCCGTGCAGGCACCGTATGATACGAACGGAAGCTGTAGGCTGTTCACAGGACAATATCCGGTATTGATCAAAACTCCTTCCAGACAGTTGACCAGAAATACCATAAAGCAGGCCGCAGATATCATGAACCCGAGTTGGTTTTTCTGATTTTTCACAATGCGAAACGCCCTTATGATCACTGCCACAAACGCCACGACCATAGCCAGACCTGCCACTATCCCGTAGGTGCAGATCAGTTGTAGAAAAACAAAAGGTGTGGTGGGATACGACATCGGAACTCCTATGAGATACGACTTCGAATCTCGTATGAGTCCACCCTCAATAAAAAATGAGCTTTCGGATGCCCCGATCAGTTTCGCCGCACTCCACTCCCGTCTGATCCACATATAAATATAACCTGCCCCTTCTGCATATTGATCGGGATGGATAAACGCCATCAGACGTTGCTCCCGAAATCCTCCCCCGTCCCACAAAATTATAATTCCCACAATAACCAAAATGCCCGCCAACAGCAAATGCGCCGCAATGATGGCCGTGGCAGTCTTCTTATTTACAGCAAACCACCCTTTCCAAACCGCAATGATTAACAATACAGTACACATCATATATATATTGATTGCTGCATACCGCGAGACCGCAAGATAATTTGTAAGCAGCATAATAATAATCTGCAAGCCGATTCCACAGGCGATCACGCTGTATCCCTTCCCTCTTAGACGGTACAGGATTCCCGCATAAAGCGGAACATAAAGATAGGCAAGCATAAACGATATGGGCATCGCTCCGTGTCGCGCTGAGTACATTAGTCCGATGTACAAGGCAACCGTTACAAACACATAGGCCCCGTAAGCGTACCGTCCGATAAAACTATAATCAAGAAAATACATTCCGGTCATCACGCCGAAAGACAGCAACAGCACAAAACACTGCCTGATAAAAGATTCCGGATACTGCGCCAGACCATCCACCGCAGATATCACAAATAATCCCGCAACACTGAACGCAAAAGCCATCCCGATCATCTTAAAATCTGTCTGCGGTCTATGTATCCTGTCCAGTTCTACACCGACATCCACCGGATCACCCATCTCCCGCACTGCCTTTGCAACCGCTTCCTCGTGGGACTCACCCGCCTCTTCGTAGGCTGCCGCCTGATCCTCTATATGGTCGGACAACTCTCTTGCAACACCGTCCCTTGCCCTGACGCACCTGATCTGCTCCGTAACGCTCCTGATAAACTCTTCCATCATGCCATCGCCTCCCAAAGTACGTTCAGTACGGCAGTCTGATACTCCTGCCACTCTTCCTTCCTGGACTTTAAATACTTTCTTCCCTCTTTCGTAATACTGTAATACTTCCGCTGTTTCCCGCTCACCCCGCTCTCGTAGGATGTCAGATAATTCTTGCCCTCCAGCGCATGAAGCAGCGGATAGAGCGTCCCCGCCTTCAATACAAATACATTATTGGATCTCTTCTGCAACGTCTCGATCATCTCATACCCATACATATCCTGCTCCTCCAGCAAACGCAGCAAAAGCATGGACGTGCTTCCCGAAATCAGCGATTTGTCTATTGCCATGGTATTGTTTCTCTCCTTTCTTTACATTATGTAAACCAAACAATCTTAGACCACCTACTGAGGTGCCATAAGTGCTTCCGCTTTTATATATAGATCATCTATATATCTTGTGTTTTCTATTATATATAGATGATCTACATATGTCAAGCCCGATTTTTGCAGACTTCCTTTGCACGGGTCTGCGCATAAAAAAAGAGACACGACCTAAGCCATGTCCCTTACTTCATTCGCTATATTGTCCGCCAAACGATCCTTACTTCAGATTCGCCTTAGCAAGCTCCGCCAATGTGGTAAATCCTGCCGCATCATTGACTGCCATCTCAGCTAACATCTTTCTGTTCATGTCCACGCCTGCATTTTTCAGACCAAACATGAATTTGCTGTAAGATAAGCCGTTCATTCTTGCAGCCGCATTGATACGTGCGATCCACAACTGTCTGAACTGACGCTTCTTCTCTTTTCTTCCTGCGTAAGAAGATGCCAAAGCTCTCATTACAGACTGCTTTGCTACTCTATACTGTTTAGATCTTGCGCCTCTGTAACCTTTTGCAAGCTTTAATACTCTGTTATGTTTCTTTTTAGCGTTTACACCGCCTTTAATTCTTGCCATGTCTTTTTCCTCCTTATGACCAAAGACTCTGTTTTATGACCTTTTACAGATAAGGTAAAATCTTCTTCATATTCTTAACATTCGTTGCGTCTGTCATAGCCGGCTTTCTAAGATTTCTCTTATTCTTAGTCGTCTTCTTGGTTAAGATATGGCGTTTATAAGCTTTATTTCTTTTCAGCTTACCTGTTCCGGTTACTTTAAAACGTTTCGCAGCAGATCTGCTTGTCTTCATTTTGGGCATTGCACAATTCCTCCTATATTAATAAATTTTTGAGATATCAATCCAAGATATCAGTTTATTTCAACTAAGCAGCTATCGCTTCTCAGCCAAAAACATAGTCATGCTCCTGCCTTCAACCTTAGGAGCCTTATCCACAATCGCAATGTCGGAAAGCGCTTCGGCAATATCATCCAGAATATGCTTACTGTTATTCATATGCGCCATCTCACGACCGCGGAAACGAAGTGTGATCTTCACCCTGTCACCCTTGCTGATAAACTTTCTGGCAGCGTTGATCTTCGTGTTAAGATCGTTGGTGTCAATATTAGGAGACAGACGAATTTCCTTGATCTCAACGGTTTTCTGTTTCTTCTTCGCCTCTTTCTCTTTTCTGGTCTGCTCATACTTGAACTTACCGTAATCCACGATCTTGCAGACAGGCGGTTTCGCCGTAGGAGCGATCTTCACCAGATCCACGCCCGCTTCCTCTGCCAGTTTCATAGCTTCTTTCGTCGGCATGATACCGAGCTGTTCGCCGTCCTCGCCGATCACACGCACTTCTTTGTCTCTAATCTGTTCGTTAATGAATAATTCGCTAATGGTTCTTCCCTCCATACCATAAGAAAATATTAAAAAAGTGGATAGCATAACTATCCACCTGTCAATTCATTATATTCACGCTTCTCTACTCTGCCACTATGGTAGAGTTCAATCAGAAGTCTCGAATTATGAACGCTTGCGAACTCAATCGTTGCAAGGTGAGAGTGGATACTCTGCTTGGATGTCATGCGCTCTCGCACATTTGCTAATGTAACACAAGATTTGGTCTGTGTCAACGGGTTTTAATGATTTTTACCGAAAAACTTTTATAAGCCTTCGTCCTGCTCCGTGCATTCATGAAAAATCTGATCCAGTTCCCGATTCAACGCCTTGATCGTATCCGGATCGATCTTCACAACTTCTCTGTCATAAGTCATGACCCCGTTTATTTCCGTCTCGATATCACTGACCTGGGTGTAGATTGCCGTAGACAGTCCGCACGCAACATTCGGAAAAACTTCCTCTTCTATCAGTCGCCGGTATCCCGCAGTCAGCGCCTCGCCGGAGGGATAATGCCGATAGCCGAATTTCCTCTTGCTGAACATATGTCCCGCAACCGGATAAGCATATCCGCCGAATTCCGTCAATGCTACCACACGGTCTTTCTGCGGTGAAACCGCAAGTCCGCGTCTGTAATTATGAATGCTGTACATATCCCCACCCTTTTGGTCAAACCATCCGCAGGCCTGATTAATCAGCCGGGTCTTATCCAGACTACGCAGTTTCTCGGTTATTTTCGCGGCATCGAACTGTCCCCATCCCTCATTAAAAGGAACCCACGCGGCAATACACGGATGATTATAAAGCTGTTTTACCATGCCCGTCAAATCGCGGCAGTACTGTCTCCTGCCCTCCGGATCCTCCCGCTTGAATCTTCGGTAATTGCTGTCGGACATCTCTCTGGCAATACTGTCGGAAAAATTCGCAATTCCCGCCACAAATGCCATGTTGTACGCTCCGCCTCCGTTCGGCATATCCTGCCACACCAGCATTCCGATCCTGTCACAGTGATAATAGAATCTCTCCGATTCCACTTTAACATGCTTGCGGATGGTGTTGTATCCCAGCTCCTTCTGCTTCTCTATATCATAGACGAGCGCCTCATCACAGGGCGGCGTCATCAGGCTCTCCGGCCAGTAACCCTGATCTAACAATCCGTTAAAGAAATACGGCTTATTATTCAGGAAAAATCTTAATATCCCTTTTGCGTCCCTGTCCACCGAAACTTTGCGCATTCCGAAATAGGATGTGACCACATCATCTCCCAGCGTAATCTGTACATTATAAAGAAAAGGATCTTCCGGCGACCACGATTGAAAACCGTTAAGAGCGATCACACATTCCTTTCCCGAATCAGCCTGCGCCTGGGCAATGACCTTATCCTGTTCCATGATCGTGATCTGCACGGCCTGCTCACCTTTGCATATTGCTTTTTCCTGATCAGACTTCACCGGTCCCATCGCGCCGGCTCTGCTATTCATCCCCGCAGTCTTAAATTTGAACCGCACCGCACTCTTATCATAGAGCGGCGTAATCTTAACCCACTCGATATATTCTTCCGGCACGCTCTCCATCCACACCGTCTGCCAGATTCCACTCTGGGGCGTATAGAACAGCGAACTTAAGATTCCTTTCTTCGAAAGCTTCTGCTTTCCCCTCGCATGAGGACTGCACTCGGTTTCATCCGTGACATGAAGCGTCAGCACATTTTCATCCTGCAGCACATCTGTCACATCGAAGTGAAAAGGCAAATAGCCTCCCTTATGCTGTCCCAGCGGTGTGCCGTTTAAGAATACCTCACACTCCTGATCGACCGCGCCGAAATGAAGGAGCACACGGCTCTTCAAAAACCCTTCCGGCAGTCTGAAAACTTTCCGATAATGCAGATACATCCCCGGTTTCAGCTGCTCCTCTACGCCGGACAGAACCGTCTCCGGCGAGAATGGAACCAGAATTTTTCTGTTATATTCCGCCGCCTCTATCTCCGCCGAGTTGCTGATACAGCAGTCCCACTCCCCGTTCAGATTAAAATAACTGTCCCGCACAAGATTCGGCCGCGGATACTCCTGCCATACCTGTTCCCGATTCAAACTTCTGCCCCATCTGCTGAACAATTGCGCCATGCTCTCTCTCCTGTTCTTTCCGGTCTGCGACGATTCGCGATTTTGATGTATTCTGCCGTTTATCGGCAACATGATATACTGTGTTCATTGTATCAGATTTTCATACACTTTCAAAGTACTATTACGGTATCATACAGCATATATATGAAAAAATTTGGGGATTGTCTTCGGTCAGTGCTTAACAAGGTTTCAATATTTACCTTTTACACATTGGCCAACCCGGTCGCTCAAAGGAGAGTTAATATCTGCGTCACCGCGCTCTCGCTCCCCTCTGAGCTTAGGCTGTGGCGTGGGTATGAAAAGTAACTTTCAATATCCTGCAAACGAATTTGATATCTTTTCCAACATTTCTATGATACAATATGTATAGATATACACGAATTATCACATAAAAGTCAACTTGCGCTTTGCGGGTTTGCGAAACAAAGAAAGGGCATGGATATTAAAATGAAATTAAACTATAAGCAAACGATACTGATCGGTCTGGCATTTCTGTCGATCTCTGCTTTCTGGCAGATGTATGACAATATCATACCGCTAATTCTCAAGAACTCCTTTGATCTGGGAGAAACCATCACCGGTGTCATCATGGCCGCCGATAATGTTCTGGCGCTTTTCCTGCTCCCGTTCTTCGGTTCGCTTTCGGATAAAACAGAAACGAAGATCGGAAAAAGGATGCCTTTTATCTTAACCGGAACCGGCCTGTCAGTTATTTTCCTACTGCTTCTGCCCGCCGCAGACCGGGCCAGAAATCTGCCCTTATTCATTGTCGTATTGTTCCTGGTACTATTAGCCATGGGACTTTACCGTTCTCCCTCCGTTGCGCTTATGCCGGATCTGACACCGAAGCCCCTGCGCAGTAAAGGAAACGCAGTCATCAATCTGATGGGTGCCGTGGGCGGTGTCTATTCACTTATTATGATACGTGCACTGGTGGGAAGCGGTGCAACACCGAATTATTTTCCGCTGTTTTCTTCCATCGCCCTGTTAATGGTCGTGTCTGTTGTCGTTCTCTTTTGTACCATAAAGGAAAAAAAGATTTCGAATGAAATAGATGATGCAAATGAAATGAGTTCGGATACTGAAGAAAACCCCGCAAAATCTGCGGCAGGTTCCGCCCTGCCTCCGGATGTCAGACGCAGCCTGATTTTCATACTGCTCTCCATCGCGCTGTGGTATATCGCCTACAATGCGGTCACCACCGCCTTCTCACGCTACGCCACGCATGTCTGGGGCATGGAACACGGCGGATATGCCAACTGTCTGATGGTAGCGACAGTCGCCGCAATTGTCAGCTATATTCCGATCGGCGCGCTTTCCAGCCGCATCGGCCGCAAACGTACAATCCTCATCGGCGTTACGCTGTTGGCGCTCTGCTATCTGTGCGCCTCCTTTTACAACAGTTATCATGTGTCGATGAATCTGTTCTTCGGAATCATCGGTTTTGCTTGGGCGGCGATTAATGTCAATTCTTTCCCCATGGTTGTGGAGATCGCTTCCGCGGGAGACGTAGGTAAATATACCGGATATTATTATACCTTCTCGATGGCAGCGCAGGTAGTCACCCCGATCCTCTCCGGATATCTGCTGGAACATGTCTCCTACCGGACACTGTTCCCCTATTCCGCGTTCTTTTCCGTTCTGGCTTTTCTCACCATGCTGATGGTAAAACACGGGGATTCCAAGCCGGAGAAAAAGGGAAGTATGCTGGAGAACTTTGATGTGGATGATTGATCATTATTTCACATGAATCGTAGCCGCACTGGCTTCATACGCTTCCATCCTGTCATAGTCACTTGTCTGGGAGTAAATGACCATATAACTTTTATCCGCATTGATGACATATGCAAGCTGTGTGATCTGAATTCCTTCCACTTGATAATGGCACAGAATCCGAAATGCCGGATAACCATCGATTTTCATGCTCTCGAAACTGTCTACGCTTACCTCGATATCTTCCTCGTAGGTCTGACGCAGACTTTCCTGTGTCTGCTCGGTAAAGGTCTCCTGCGTCATAAGCTGCAGGGACGTGTCCTGATCCATAGCTGTGTAATAGATCGAGGAAGCGTCTATCGGATATCGCCCCGTCACATACACGTTCGCCACCTCCTCAGACTCTTCAAAGCCTTCCGGCAGATCGAAAGTACAGCCCCTTGTAGTGCGCTTCGACTCCATCACGGAGGTATCCATATTATTTTCTTCCAAAAGCTCCACCGTGAGCTCCTGACGTGTCTCTTCGTCGATCTCCATCTGCGCCATGGACGCACTCGTCTGTTCCGGTGTCAGAAGCGTGACCTGCTCTGTCATATCCGCTGTCTGTGCCTGTGTCTCCACGGCTTCTTTCTTACCGCACCCTGTTATAAACAGCAATGTTCCTATTGTAACACAAATGACCGCAAAAAATTTATTGTTCAAATTATGTACCTCTCTATCCATGTCAATATCATCATATTACATGCTTATGCATCCACTACCCGCAAAACGCCTTCTATGTAGTGCGCTATCTGACCTATAATATTGAAATTCACACTCACTCCGGTTATTACATCAATACACATAATATCAGTGTGGGGTCAGCCAGCGCATCTTCGCCTATGATTCCTTGAAAGTGGCACATTCCGTTCCGGCACATGTGCATGCGCCGCCACCCTTAATATCTACGTGCTCCGCATGGCATTTATAATTACTATTATACACACATTTGGTAGCTTCACAATCAATACTGATCGTTTTGCAGGGATGCTCCAGAGAACTGGTATAGGAACCTTCTCTTTTCTGCGCAAAACTTTCACAGCATGTATCCGTACAGCAGTCCGCATGTTTGCCGCCTACCATGATATCGCCCTTGCAGCAGCATTTCTCCTTATTGTAGGAACAATTTTCAACTCCACATTTTAATTCAGCCATAATAACCTCCTGTTCACCGCATATTGACACACCACAGCGCATGTCTGCCTTTATCTACACAAGGTTATTATTGCCTCGATCAGAATATCTTATACAGATTAAACCAATATCGTTCTAAAAAGTAACTGCCTGTCTCTTCCACCTTAAGACCATCCGCTTCCCATTCGGCCACGATATCCTCGCGGCTGTTAAAACTGCCAATAAACCAGACCCGTCTGCCGTCCTCACACCACGTTTTAATCGCCTGCACATCTTCCGCCGTATCATAGGGTCTGATAATTTCCTGAATCAAGGTTTCCGGTGTGCCACACCATAGATAGCTTTCCGTGGCAGCATCCATGTAATAGGAGGTCACCGCCTGCACCTGATCAAAATTATAAATAACAATATCGTCGGGCGCAATGGCAGATAATGCCTCCCCTGTCCGCTGCATAAGCAGGATCTTGTACTCCTCTTCTCCCATAAAAGCCCGATAATCGCGGAGTCCAATAATAAACATGCAGATCGTGATTGTGGTAAAAATCGACTTATAAATATTCTTTCTGTTCTCTTCCCACATCTCGTTAAACGCCACTGCAAACCCCAGCCAAAAACATCCCAACGCCGGAATCATATAGCGGTAGACAAAGATCGGGCGTAACAGTGCAGAAGCCACGAAGCCAAAAGCCACTAAACCGATCAGCACACCTACACCCGCAATTGCAAATCCAAAATGTTCTACATAGCTCTGATGTAAGTTCTCATTTTGCTTTCTATTCTGTATTTCGTTCTCTGTCTCACTGTATACTTTTCTATGTCCATTCGTCTGCATTTCGGACAGAATCAATTCTTCACTGTCGATTATGCTTTTATTTTGTTCGTTTTTGTATTTTTCTATACCATAATGGTAGACTTTTGTCGCTCCATATACAAATACGAGAACGCAGACTACAAACATGACCACCGCAAGAATTACGCTCAAAATCCCATTAGTAAACGACTTCTT
>CAMWMS010000003.1 GCA_947175435.1 uncultured Lachnospiraceae bacterium
ATATATAATCATGAAAAAACAGATAGAAGGACAATTAAGTTTATTTGATTACATATCTGAAGATGAAAAAAAGAATTTCGGTTATGACAAACAGAGTGATTCAGGAAAAAACAATAAAGCGACAAAAAGTGAAAATTTAATTTCTTTCTATCAGGAATGTACTCTATGCTGGTGCAGTACATGCAGACACAATGAGAAGGGACAGGCCGTTCCACGTGATTTTGCCGGGGAGAAAAAGCCTTGTCCTTCCTGTGATTTCTGTATCAAACAGAAAAAAGCCGAAATCTGCGAAATCGGTTCTTATGAGAACGGTTGTAAATTACGGGCAGAAGAAGAGGGAATTGCCATTGAATAGCAGAATGTCAAACATTAATTTTGGTTGATTATAAATCAGAGTTACGTGATTTTTTCAAAATCTTCTACGCCGTGTTTACACCAGGGACACACAAAGTCCGGAGGAAGCTCTTCCCCTTCATAGATATATCCGCATACGACGCAACGCCATCCTTTCGCAGATGAAGCCGTTGGCTGTGGTTTTACAAATTCGTGATAGAAAGAATAAGTCATTGCTTTTTCACCGGAAAGAACATCACAGTCTGATACGAGAGCAAGAAAAAGCATGTGGCTTTCCAGGTCAAAACTGTTTATTACTTTACAGTCTAAATATGCCGTAGTATGTTCAGTAAGATACGGAAGTTCCTGTTTTGTCATGGAAAAAGGAAAGTTTACAAATTTGTCTGTATTTCTTCCGCTTTGAAATCCAAAGTGTTGAAACAGGGAAAAAGGCGCTGTTTCAGATAATACGGAAACTGACAGAATTCCGGATTTTTGAATTAAGTCGCAGGTTAAGTTATCTTTTTTGACGGCAACGACAATCTGTTTTGGATTATCACTAACCTGTGTGACTGTGTTGATGATACAGCCATTCATCTTTTTATCATGTTTTGTCGAGACTACATACAAACCGTAAGATAATTGAAACAATGCTTTAGGATTCATGGGGAGCTCCTTTCTGTACGGAGATATTATTTTTTCAGACAGATATCAGATTATAATAAGCCGTTATCACAGGAATGACCGGTGCCTGAAAGAAATATCCTATAATGGTTATGAATGATAGATAGTATGTGTAGAATATCAATAAATATGTATTAGTACTATATATTGAAATAGGTATAGATTAAGAAAGGCAAGGCGTTTATATGAAATTTGCAAACGCAGAAGAAAAAAGAATTTATATGACAGAAGAGCCGGTGAAAAAGTTGGTCTGTACGCTTGCGGTACCGACGATCTTAAGTATGCTGGTGACTTCTTTCTATAATATGGCGGATACTTTCTTCGTGGGTAAGCTGGATACGCAGTC
Source organism: uncultured Lachnospiraceae bacterium (assembly GCA_947175435.1). Classification (GTDB taxonomy): domain Bacteria; phylum Bacillota; class Clostridia; order Lachnospirales; family Lachnospiraceae; genus UBA3282. The sequence goes on from CAMWMS010000003.1 coordinate 1,364, forward strand.
CACGGCAGCAGTCGGGGTAGCTTTTTCACTGATGGCGATCATTCAGGCAATCGGATTTCTGTTCGGTCATGGGTCCGGTAATTATATTTCCAGACAATTAGGAGCAGGTAATATAGAAGAGGCAGAGAAAATGTCTGCGGTCGGCTTCTTTACGTCTTTTTTTGCGGGTATTGCGATCATGGTAGGATGTATATTCTTCATCACACCGTTGTCCTATGCTCTCGGTTCCACGCCTACGATTCTGCCCTATACGGTAATATATCTGAGGATTATTCTGTTCGGTGCGCCGGCAATGACGGCATCATTGGTGCTCAATAACCAGATGCGTTTTCAGGGAAGTGCATTCTATGCGATGATCGGGATCGTATCAGGGGCAGTGATCAATATTGTATTAGACCCGATTTTAATATTTATGTGTGACATGGGAATCGCGGGTGCGGCTCTTGCAACGATAATCAGCCAGTATCTGAGTTTTCTCTTTCTTCTTATTATGGTTACGAGAGGCGGTAATATTCGGATTCGTTTCAGTAACTTTAAACCCAGTCTGCATTTCTATCAGGAGATTATACGGGGAGGGATTCCGGCATTGTTCAGGCAGGGACTTGCCAGTGTTGCCACGATCTGTCTGAATCATGCTGCTAGTGTGTACGGAGATGCGGCGATTGCAGGTATGTCCATTGTAACCCGTATTATGATGTTTGCGAACTCTGCGCTTATCGGGTTTGGTCAGGGATTTCAGCCGGTATGCGGATTTAATTACGGGGCGGGAAAATATAAGAGAGTATTGGAAGCTTATTGGTTTTGTGTGAAGTTTGCTTTTATAGTACTTCTGGGGTTAGCGGTGATTGTCTATGCCATAGCGCCACAGCTTGTAACGGTATTTCGACGGGATGATCCGGGGGTCATCGCGGTCGGTACTGCGGCGCTTCGATATTCTGTTGTTTCATTCCCCTTAAGCGCCTGGATCATCATGTGTAATATGATGTTACAGTCCATCGGCAAGGGCGTGAAAGCATCTATTGTATCTTCTGCAAGACAGGGAATCTTCTTCCTGCCGTTGATTGCGATTCTTCCGCATTTCTTCGGGCTTACGGGTGTCGAGATTTGTCAGGCGGTATCGGATGTCTGTGCGCTGACCGTATCGATTCCTCTGGGGATGAGCGTAATCAAGGAGATGCAGGAAGCTTGATTACGCCTATTATTGCAACTTATTAATATATTTTTTTGCAGTATACACAGAAAAATTAAAATTGCGTATGTGCATATCGTTTGAAAGATCTTCCATCTTTCCATAATATTTGTAGAGCCATGAATATTCTTTTAGAATATCATCTTTGTTATAATTTTCTGTCCGATTATCCGTGTTGTCCTCAAACTCGTCGGAGTAAAAGTCGACAGGCATTGCAGCAAGGTAGGGATTACTGTTTTTATCAAGCAGGATCGGTGCTGCATCGGCGGATAATTTGCGTAAATATTTCTTACTGTCATTCACATCATAATCGTTCAGATATTCTATATGCGCCGGGTCCAGATTATACCTGGCGATCCAGTAATCCGGATGTGAGAAGGACAAACCGATATAGAATACGGTTACAATGACCATACTATAGATAAACAACGGAAACTTATTCATGTAGATGGAAATTGTAACACCCGCCATTAAGAGGAATATAACGGCAAGCGACCATAAAACGAATATCCGCAGGAAAGTAAGGTTATACCGGTTAATATACATAATCATCCGCAGTGCGCTGGATGCGATCATAATAAATGTGCAGCCGCTGATTACTGTCAGGATCATTTTCAGTGCGATGTTCTCTCTGAAAAGATAAAGGCATATCAGCACAATCATCAAATTCAGAATACAGACGGCAAGCAGTTGGAAGAATCCCTCTCTGGCATAGCTTGAGTAAGTATATCCTTCGGGAAGCTGCATGTTTCCGATAAACAGATACAGAATCTGTATCACACTGAACAGCAGATAAATGACAGAAAGCGCTGCCGTGACAATTATGGCGATAATCGGTTCTAAAAATCTGTGGTCTGTTGTATCTTCTTTTACTTCTCTCATGCTGAATGCGGCACAGAATGCATAGGAGGCAAAAAATACCACAAGAGTCATAAAGAAGGTTCCGAAGATCGTTTCAAGGTTCACGGCTTTCAGGATACGGGAAAAAATATCTGCAAAAACCGCGTCGGCGCTGGCAAGCAGGATTGTCACAAACAAGAGGGTGGGAATCATTATGACAATACCGATCAAAATCGGCAGGAAATAGCTTTTTTTGCCGGTTTTGATCTTTTTTTGGGTATCAAAATAAAAGATCATATCGCTTATAGGACGGAAAACACAAATAAAAGCAGTGCCGATTGTCTGTCCCAGAGCACAAAAATATTTCGGAAAATTCCAATCCTTATTCTGATAAAAAGTATGAAGCATCAGAATAAATGCAAGGAGAAAAATACCGCATTTATTCATAGCTAATATCTGTTCTGAATTGGTAAGGCAGTTGGAAATACCCAGCAGAACGATGCTAATGATATAGAAAATGCTGTCTTTTTTGTATGGAACCCCTAACTTTTGCGTAGAGAAGAAGAAATAGCAAAGGGTTCCTATGACGAAAAAAGGGTAGGTAATACCGGAAGCATTCTTATATAAACAAAAGGTAAAAAATACGGAGTAGAGCAGGCTTCCGAGGCCAAAGAAGGAAAAGTGTTCTTTCATTGTCTTCGTATAGACAGAATCTTCACGCTTCGGTACATAAGTTCCTGCCTGAGAAGCATATGGGTTCCTGCTGCTGTCATTTCCATGAGGTGCAGTGCTGTTTGTGTCCGGTATATTGGGTTGATTAGTGTACGGTTGATTGACGTATGGATTATTTTGTGCCATGATAAACTCCTTTCTTGTGAGAGCGGATATATTGCGTAATATGGTTCCTATGCGTTGATTTCGCTCTGTTGTTTGCATCAGGGTATTGATTGTCTAACTGTCTTGATCAATATCTTCCGCAGAGTCTTCGTCTTCCACGTATTGTAGAAGATCGCCGGGTTGACATTCCAGTGCCTTGCAGATCTCGTTTAGCGTAGAGAGACGGATTGCTTTTGCTTTATTATTTTTTAAGATGGACAGATTCGCAAGGGTAATGTCAATTTCGCCTGCCAGCTCGGTCAGTCCTTTCTTGCGTTTCGCCATCATAACATCCAGATTTATAATAATTGCCATGGATAGCCTCCTCGTTAATAATTAGATTGTCAGGTCGTTCTCCAGCTTGTAGGTAACAGCTTTGTCAAAGACACCTGCCAGAACTTTGCTGAATAACCCTGCGATCACAAATACGAGTATGATAATGAGTACCGCCGGAGTGAGGTAGATAAACAGCCGGCATGCGGTGATCACTGCGATAAAAAAGCTGTAGATACTCATTTTTTCAAGGCGGACAACATTTTCCCGGACAAAACAGTCGTCGTTTAACACGGTCATAAACATCTTGCGCAACTGTTGTATAATAAGGATCGCAAAAACCCCCGATAACATGAAGATCACACAGAGAGAGTAATAATTTTCTTTAAAATAAGTGTTGTACCTTCCGTAGAACCTGAAACTTAAAGGAAGCGTTACAATCACGATGATTCCTGTGAAAAACATAAAATCCAGCAGATATTTTGTGAAAAGGGTGAGTTTATCTTTCATATGGGTAATCCTTTCTTTTTCATTTCGTTATGTTACAGGTAGTGAATATAGAATCTTTGATTCTTAATATAACCATAATGTAGCATGCTTAAAAATGAAAGTCAATAAAAATTTATCGAATTTCAATAAATAATTATTTTAGTGCGATAAGTAAGATTTAAAATAAGACGATTTATGGTAGATAGCAATCTGAGAGGCGGCTTCAATTTAAAACAAGAGGATTTGGAATAACAGCGTTCAACTGACGGTTGAATTTATAAGCCGACTTCTTCGTTTTGATTATTGTATCTTGGCTGTATGTCGGGGTATGCTGTAATTAAAGCCATATACGGAAGCTTTTGTAAGACAGAAAACGAGATTTTTAATGTCGTTAATTGTAAAAGAAAGGAACAAACAGAAGTGATGACTGACAGTATCAAAATCGGAAATTTTATTATGAGGAAGCGCAAGGAAGCCGGATTGACTCAGCAGCAGCTTGCGGACAAACTGAATATCTCTTTTCAGGCAATCTCCAAGTGGGAGACGGGAAATGCCTATCCGAATGTGGAAATACTATGCGACTTGGCAATAATTCTTCGCGTGACGGTGGATGAGATTCTGTCAGGAAATGAGAAGTCAACGGATGGAATGTCTTACAGTAAGGCAGGGGTGGATATTGCTTACACAGATACCATCAAAAAAGAGATGGCAAAACATTTAGAGACAGAAGATAAAAGAGTGCTCAATAAAATGGGAGCTTTTGCGTCTCTTTATGACATTCATTTTCCGATGATGAAAGAACCGGTTCTTGTCCTGAAATCGGAAGAGCCCGGTTCGAAGCAAAAACTGGCGATGGAGTACGGTTATACGGAATCGATCTGCCATGATATGATCAATCATCTTGTAAATGACATTATTGTGATGGGCGCAAAGCCTCTTGCAGTGTTAGATACGATCGTATGCGGCAATGCGGAGAAAGACACGATCAAGAGTCTGGTAAAAGGAATTTCGGATGGCTGTCGGGAAAATGACTGCGCCCTTGTAGGCGGAGAGACTTCTATTCAGCCGCTCGTGGTAGACGCAGGCGTATATGTCCTGACTTCCAGCATTGCGGGAATCGTAGAGAAAAAAGATGTGGTTAACGGTTCCGCGATTCAAGAAGGTGACGTGGTGCTGGCAGTAGCTTCTAACGGACTGCACACCAACGGTTATTCGCTGGTAAGAATGTTAATGGACAGAATGCCGCAGATCAAGTTGGACAAGATTGAGGGTGTGACTTTTATAGAACAGATCATGAAACCGCATACGCCGTATTATAAAGCGGTTAAGGGATTATTCGATAAAAATATCTTTCACGGTATGGCGCATATTACCGGTGGCGGAATAGAGGGGAATCTGGGAAGGGTGGTACCGGAAGGATTGACGGCGGAAATCGACCTGTCGAGGATTCGGCCACTTCCTGTTTTTAAGTATATTAAGAAGAGCGGCAATATCAGTGATGAAGAGATGCTTCACACATTTAACTGCGGGGTAGGTTTGAATATTGTAGTGGGAGAAAAGGACGCGGCAGCAGTTATGCAGCATATTTCGAAATATTATAATTGTTATGAGATCGGAAGAATTCGTAAAGGAGAAGAGAAAGTGGCATTTGTAAATCGGTTGGAATGGGTTTGATTGATGTGAAAATATCTGAGAATATTATCTCTGTAATAGCGGTGAAAATAAAAATTGATTATTTCTGTCACATTTTCCTATTCTCAATTGTTCCTATAGTGAAAGGCCTTTCAGAAGACAAAAAAAAATCGCAGGACAGGAGGAAACACCGATGGACAATAGGGCATACATTGATGCAGTCAAAGCATATGCGGATATTGTCTATCGCACGGCATTAAGTTACACGAAGGCATCCCATGATGCGGAGGACGTAACACAAACTGTTTTTATGAAACTGCTTGAAACGAAAGACGGATTTGTGGATGAGGAGCATCTCAGAAGGTGGCTTATTCGTGTGACTGTTAATGAGTGTAAAAATCTGTGGAAGTCTTTCTGGCGGCGAAGCGTCGGGCTGTTTGACCAGATGGCCGAAGATGAGCAGAAACCGTATGATTTTAAAGGGCATACGGAGAGAGGCTTACGAAGAGGAAGGCCGCCCGAGGTTCCTGAGTTTGAAGATCTTTCGCAGAGTGCGTTGTACGAAGCCGTCATGGCGCTTCCAAAGGATTACCGGATCGTTGTGCACCTTTTTTACTACGAGGATTATAGCACCGGGGAGATTGCAAAACTTCTGCATATCCGTGAGCAGACCGTCCGAACAAGACTTGTCCGTGCGAGGAAAAAATTGAAACAACGGCTTGAGGAGGCGTGGCAGGATGAAGAATGAAAAATGGTATAAAGAAACGTTTGAGAAAGTTCATGTTCCCGAGGAGTTGTTGGGAAAGGTGATGGATATGGAGAATCAGGCGGACAAAAAAGTAAAAAGAAAATGGCGTTATGCAGTGGGAACTTTGGCAGCGGCGTTTGGATTGTTTGTCGCTTCTAACGGAATATGTTTTGCGGCAATCGGAGAAACCTGGGTATCAAAGATAACAATCTATTCGAACAATGGCGAGAAAATCGAGAGAGATATCACTTGGCAGGAAAACGAGGACGGTACGTTACATGGAACGGTTGACACAGGGGGAGATGCGGAAATTCATCTGTATGCCATTACGGATAATGTTGAAATAGCACAGAACAACTTTTCATATTTCATTAGCGGGGGAGACATCACGGAAGGTGTGGATGAGACGTATGCGATTACAGTAGGTGAAGATGACGCATACGAAATTATAGACTGTAAGGTAGAGACGGATAAGGATGGCAGCGTATGGCTCCGCGTCATTGAGAATGATGCCTGTGTAGAGAAAGTAGACTTAACTGCTGATCTTACGGACGGTATGGCGGAGGGAGATTTCGCATATGACGGACTGATCTATCATTATCTGGTAACGCAGGATGCGGGTGGTGAGTATGAGCTGATGTTTTCTGCGCAGATTGAGGAGGAGTAAAGAAATCTTTCTTTGAGGATTAGCAGATTGGCTACAATGAGTTGTTATATCGACTGCATATCGTGATTTCAGACACGACAAAAAGAAATTACGGTTCATAATAACAATACGGAACAGTGTTTTACAGAATAGAAGAAAGCATCTTTCAAATCATTTCATAAGTTTGAAGGATGCTTTCTTTTGCTTCTTGTTTTTTAATATATCAGGGTATTATGACTACTATGAGATCAATATAATTTGGGCATGACAAGAGAAATACTTGACAGTCCTGCTTAAAAGAGATAATTTATTATCATATCAAATTTATTCTTATAGTTATATCATTTGTGCATTTCGCACGATCGGCAGTTTCTGCCGGAACTTCCAATTGTTTTGTGTTTGGAGAAACAAATTTTACCTAAGAGGAGGACAAGGTATGGCGACAAAATTGAAAGAATATTTCCCGATAATCAGGGAGCGGGAGGAGGTGCTGGCGGAGATCGCGAAGAGCGGTGCGCTCCAGACAAAGTTTGATGGCTGGGAGCCGGAGCAGCAGGAAGAGTTCCTGAATATCTGTACTGGTGTGAAAGGGCTGAAACTTTTGTATGACGGTTTTTTTAAAGAGATCATGAACCCAGAGTATGTACCAAAGCGATTCAATGATTTTCTATCCAGTCTGTTGGGTCAGAAGGTCAGGGTAGTGAAGGTTTTGCCGAATGATTCCGTCAGGATCGCAGACGAGAGCTCTCTGCTGATCATGGATATCGTTGTGGAGCTGGAGGATGGGAGTATAGCCAATGTTGAGATGCAGAAGATTGGTTATCTGTTCCCGGGGCAAAGGTGTGCCTGTTATTCGGCAGACTTGCTTCTGCGCCAGTATAAGCGGGTGAGAGGAGAGAAGAAAAAGAAGTTTAGCTACCGCGATATCAAGAGTGTCTATACAATAGTTTTGTTTGAAAAAAGTCCCGCAGAATTCTATGAATATCCTGACATATATTATCATTTTTTCGAACAAAAGTCTGACACAGGATTGCATATGGAGTTTCTGCAGAAATACCTGTTCATTCCGCTTGACATCTTTCAGAAAAGCAAGCAAAATAAAAACATAAATGACAAGAGGGATGCATGGTTGGCCTTGTTTTCAAGTGATGAGCCGGAAACTATTATAGGGTTGATGGAAACATATCCTGAGTTCCGCGAAATATATGAAGAAGGCTATGAGATCTGCCGGAATGTAGAGAGGGTGATGGAGATGTTCTCGAAAGAACTGTATGAGCTTGACCGGAATACGGTGCAGTATATGATTGATGAGATGCAGGATACGATAGATACGCAGAGGGACGAGCTCGATAAGCAGAAAGGCGAACTCGATAAGCAGAAAGACGAGCTCAATAAGCAGAAGGAGGAGCTCGACGAGCGGAACCGGACAATTACAGAGTTACGGGAAGAACATGAAAAGGCGATGTGTGGTACGGTAAGTATCCTTCGAAATCTAAGTATACCGGAACATGAGATCATCACGAGAATTTGTGACCAATATCAGATAAGTGAAGAACAGGTGAGGAAATATTTGTAGATATTAAGAGTCAAGTTGATTTAGGAGAGATGACAGCCTCTGCCGTAACCAAACGGAAAAAGGGTTGTCAGATCGTGTGGGGATGGGGAAAACATGATACTAAGAACGTCAAGATTGAATATCCGATACATTAGATCAGATGATTGGAAAAACCTGATCGAAATATGGAAAGATTTTAATCAATCTGAGTTCTCAAAGTATGATGTTCCGCATTCATTAGATGAAGCAGAAGTGCGGGAAAAAGCTGAACGTATGGCGAAATTATCACCTCATAAGGAGCATATGTGTTTTGCTATGTGCGTTCAAAATGAGATGATTGGGTATATTGATTTTCATAAGAATGATGACGGTTATGAGTGTGGATATTGCTTTCATAGTAAATATCATGGTATGGGATACGCAAAGGAAAGTATGCAAATGTTGATGGAATGGTTATCAAGAGACAGCAGCAAACGATTTATAGCGGGAACAGCTTTGAATAATTTACCGTCGGTCAGACTGTTGACTTCCCTTGGATTTAGAAAAATAGGGGAAGAGAAGGTGTCTTTCTATAAAGACGAAAAGGGCGAAGATATTTATTTTGATGGGGGTATTTTCATGGTTGATGTAGGTTGACAACTTTATTCATTTCTATAACCTTATCCAATAGTTTGTTAAAAAACAAAGACAGAGGAGCAAGATAGGCTCCTCTGCTATATAGCATAATCTATACAACTTTTTTGTTTCTTATCATTGCAATAATTGCAAGAATTGCGTTAATCAAACACCAAAACGCCCAAATAACGAGGTCGCTGTAATTGCCATATCCTACAAACCCCATAAGAGCCGCTAATCCAAACAAAATGACAAGCGCAATGTTGCCGCCCTTTCCCTGTGATTTTCTGGTAGCTACCGAAACGATTCCTTCCTACTGTGTCGAAAATGTAATAGGTTCTGAATCTGAAATCGTAGAATAGGAATCCGCATCATAAATATGGAATTTCAATTCCACTTCTTCAATTGCCTCGATTCCATTTTCCTCCAAATCGCTTGAAAATATGGTGATGTCATCTATGGATTTCTTTCCATCATAAACTGTAGTTGAAAAGAACGGACTCATCATAAATCCATTGATCGACATATCATCTACGGAAATACCCACATTTTTTCCCGAATTATTCTCGAGGTACAGGAGAATTGCCGTTCCCCAAAAGCTGTTTTCATCAACTGTCTTTCCAACGATTCGGATTCCGTCCTGATTATACAGTTCTGTTCCTGCATCATTTGGCATTGTGTCCATATTGGCATATTCTGATGTCTGGATGGTCACACATTCTGTATCAAAAATAGTGTTATATGTAGAAGAATCGTATACATGGAAATATATCTCAATTTTCCCAACGTTCTCAATACCTGCCGCCTTCAGTTGCGTACTGGAAAGATACAGTATTTCATTGGACTTCTTCCCTGCGGCTATACTTGAAGCAAATAGGTCTGTGATCATATAATCATTAACCATCAATGCATTACAGCCAACTGTGATGTCCTTATCTGAATTATTTTCCAACAACAGCTTAACTCCATCACCCCAGATACTGTCTGTAACATATTCTGTTGCGGTAACGACAATACCGCCCTGCTCGAAAAGTACCTGCTCGTCAATTGTGACTGTTACATCAGGTGAAGTTTCTGAATGCTCTGAACTATCAAGTGTGCTTTCATTAACACTTGCGTTTTCTGATTCTTCGTTTGAAACAATCTGTTTGGTTTCGCCTGAATCTGACTGGCCGCTTCCCAATGCCATTACTGCAAACACAGCAAGGCACAACACTGCAGCAATTCGTTTCATGTTTCTCTGCATTTTAAAATTCCTCCCTTGAATAAAATTTATATATAATACATGCAGCAATGATCTCAGCCAGAAAGATGGCGGCAATATCAAAAACATCAAATGTTCCCGGAATAAAAGACACCTTCTGCATCATTTCCATTGCCGCTGAGAAGGGAAAAGCCATCCAAAAGATTTTCCATATACTTGCCACATTATTACCAATGATATAAAACAACGCAAAAACCAACGAATACCCCCACATCATATCCGGCAGATAATTCCTGATCAGCCTTAAAAGAACACTGCCTGTCGGGAACATCCGCATACGGACTGCCCATCCCATGAGATCCTCTATCTTTTTGATAAAAATCACATCTGGCGCTACCAAACAATATATAAGCGCACCAGCTGCTATCGGACACATGATATTTAAAAACATAATCGTTTTTCTATTCATGTTTTTATTCGCTCCTCGGGGTGTATTTTGTATATTTTTCTGTCAGTTCTGTAAGCCGCTTGTCCGCAATGGTTCCATTCCGTGCTCTTTGAGTATTTCATTGACTTCGATGATATCTCCCGGATGTTCATTGAAAATAATCATCAGCAGAGCATCCCTTGGCAGCTTCGCATACAGTTCCGGCATCTCATATTTCTTCAACGCCCGCTGTGTTTGTGCCAAAGACATTTCAGCCGCATAACATATCCGCAGAATGACATCTCTCTGCCTTGTTCTTTTTTCCCCGGACAGCAGTTTATAACCATATCTTTCCGGGACATCCGCCCGCAAAAACACAAGCTGCTGCGTGAGCTTCTTTTCGCTGAAAATATTTTTCATATATACAGTAAAATCCCCATCAATCAAGCATCCTGTATTTTCCTTGCAATAAGCATCAAAATTTTTTATATGCGTGCTTTGCAACACTTTTTCTAATTCATCTGTATTTTTCTCTCCCATAAGTTTCCTCCATCTGATACAATGTAATAACAAACCTTTGAAAGGAATGATAGCATGGATTATGCCAGCCGTCTTGAAATTTCATACTACAATACCATTGCGGCCATAAACAGTGCGCATAAAATATATTTGGTTCAGCACCGGGAAAGCGAAAAAATATACATCAAGAAAATATTGAATGTATACAATCCGCATATATACGAATATTTGATGGAACACCATATAACCGGAATTCCCAGGCTATATAACGTATATGAAGAAAACGGACAGCTCATACTGATTGAAGAATTTATTTCTGGTGTATCGTTGCAGGAAATGATTGATGAACGGATGCTTACACTTGATTTAGTTATCCAGTTTATGGAAGAACTGTGCGACATACTGGAAAAACTGCATATTCTTAACCCGCCCATCATTCACAGAGATATTAAGCCCTCAAACATTATTATTACACCCTATAACCACGTCGTCTTAATTGATTTTAACGCAGCAAAGTATTTAACTGATACTGCTGACCATGATACCGTACTGCTTGGGACAAAGGGATATGCCGCCCCTGAACAGTATGGATTTGGTTTTTCCACTCCCCAGACTGATATCTATGCTTTGGGCATTTTATTAAAGGAATTTTCTTTTGCTCTGCCGGTTCCGACAAGTATATTTGATGCAATCATCAGAAAATGTACCGAGATGAATCCGTCTGACAGGATGAAAACTGTACAAGAATTGAAAATCGAAATCGAAAAATTGCAAACCCGCAATGGCAAAAAACCGCAGCATACAACCGAGTTTGCCACATGGAAAAATTTTATTCCGCCCGGTTTTAGGACAAAAACCCCGTGGAAAATGTTGACTGCCTCCACCATATACTTATTTATCTTTTGGATCTGTTTGTCAATGGAAGTAAAGGATGTAACTGTTTTCCACCTTTGGTTGGAAAGATTTACCGTTTTATTCATGATGCTTTCTATTGTCTTTTGCTGTTTTAACTACCGCAATATACACCGATTCATTCCCTTATGTGCGAATAAGTATCGACTTATACGTTACATAGGAGTACTGATTTTAAATTTTGCAGTAGCTTCCTCGTTGCTTTTTGCAATGCTTCTGTTGGAATCCATCTTTTGACTTTCGTTTTTTTATTATAACATGCTTTTTTCTTTTCGTTGCCACCGGTATGGTGGCAATTTGCTTTTGCTTTTTCAGCATTGCAAGCTAATTACGTAATGTATGCACAGTTGACGCAAGAATACATTTGTATTATAATAGTATTCACTAACGGAGGGTACATATTTTGGAAGAAAAAAAGCTCATTATTCATCCGCAGAAATATACAAGTGAATCCAAGGTTATTTCCATGAGAATACCTATTGATATGTTGGTAGAGATAGACCGTGTTTCCAAAGAAACCGGAAGAACCCGCAATGAGATTATGCAGCTTTGTCTGGAATTTGCATTGCAGAATATGGTCATAGAAGAGTAAGACTGAGAAGAATTTTGATATAAAAATATTATTATGAATTGATGAAACGATAAATCAACAAGATGATTTAAGTTTAAAAGGAGAAATTGCGGACTGGTATGAATCAGCAGATAAAGAGAGAAGGCCTTGTTAGTATTATCAAATATGATGAGGACAATGAAACACTTGTATGGAAGCATCCGGCAGATGATTTTAAGATGGGTACGCAGTTGATTGTCCATGAAAGCCAGGAAGCCGTATTTTTCAAGGATGGGCGTGCATTGGATGTATTCGGAGCGGGACGTTATACACTGGAAACCCAGAGGCTTCCGCTTTTGGATCAGTTTTTCAAACTTCCCTCCGACACGGAGAGAACTTATCACTCAGAAATATATTATATTAATCTGGCGACACAGATGGGAATTAAATGGGGGACAGATTCTAAAATTCGCTTTCTAGAGCCGCGTTCTGGAATGCCCATAGAAATCGGTGCCTGCGGAGAGTTCAACATTCGTGTAAGCAATTCCAGAAAATTGTTGTTGAAGGTCATCGGCACAGCGTCCGGTTTTGATCGGCAAAATCTGCTTGGCGAAAACGGAGAGAAAGGATATTTTCAATCTCTGGTGATTACGCAGGTGAAAAGCAGCTTGGCTCAGATCATTAAAGAAGAAAATATCAGTATTTTAGAGATTGATGCGGAGCTTTTACGCCTTTCTGATATTTTGAAAACAAAGATCAACGGTATGTTTGAAGAGTACGGATTAATTATGCCGGACTTTTTTATTAATCGGGTGATCACGCCGGATGATAATCCGAATTATCGCCGGATGAAAGAACAGTATGCACAACAGTATCTTCTCGTTAAACAGGAAGAAATCAGGCGTAAGGAAGCGGAAGCAGTGGCGGAGCGTAAGGCGGTAGAAGCACAGACAGAGGTGCGGCTTAAGGTCATCGAGGCACAGGGCAGTGCGGAAATCCTGAGGATTCAGAAGAGCGCAGAGGCGGAAGGATATAAGATGCAGGCGGCTGCGGAAGCAGCGGAAATGCAGATGAAGGGATATACTTATCAGCAGGAGACATCACGCTTAGTAGGAATGGAAGCCATGAAAAACGGCATCGCAAACGGTGCAGGTACGACATCGGTGCTGGGGGATCTGGCCGAACTCGGTGTAGGACTGGGGGCTATGGGCGGTGTTATGAACATGACAAAAGATGCTCTTTCTCCGTTATCCAAAGAGGGTGTAGAGATGGGACAGGCAATGGGTGAAATATTACAGACGGCTTGGAACTGTCCTTGCGGTCAGTCCGGAAATACCGGTAATTTCTGCAGTAACTGTGGCAGAAAAAGGAGCGAATAGAGAATATGAACAGGATAAAATATTTGCGGGGTTATATTCCGATTGCTTTTGTTTTCCTTATTTACAATATAGCTACTATACCGTTTGTCAAAAATATTGTGCTCCTGATTGCCTATTTCTTTTCTGTAACCGCAATATTAATGCAAGTCTATATGCTACATGAAATGGCGAAAAGTCAGGTGCTTATAAAGGACAGAGTATATGATTTCCCCATGTTCAGAATCAGCGTGCTGTACTTGATTGTACAGATAACAGCCAGCCTGCTTCTGATGGGATTTTCCGTGAAGATTCCGGTTTTTGCGGCAGTGCTGATAGAGATGGTAATTCTGGCTGTGGCGGTTATGGGTTTTTGTGCCGCGAGGGCGTCGCGGACAGAAGCGCTTCGTCAGGATGCTCAGCTTGAAGAAAAATTGATAAAAATGAAGGAATTACAAGCGCGGGTAAATCTGCTGATCAGTCAATGTGAGGAAGCGCAGATTCGGGAGATACTGCATAAGCTGGCGGAAGAAATCCGTTACAGCAATCCTATATCCAAAGAGATCACGGAGGAGATTGAAGAAGAAATCCTGGTTTTATTTACAGAGATAGAGGCAGCAGCGCTTGATGGTGATACAGATAACACTTCCGGTCTGTGCGAACGAATAACGGGACTACTACGAGAAAGAGATAGAATATGTAAGTACGGCAAATGAGGAGAGCATAGAAAATGTCTGTATTGATATGTAAAATGTGCGGTGGTGATCTGGAGATCAAAGAGGGCATGACAACCGCAAGATGCCCTTATTGCGGAACGAATCAGACATTGCCGAAGTTTGATGATGAAAAACGCCTCAGGCTGTATGATCGGGCGAATCATTATAGGCGAAGTAATGATTATGATAAAGCGATGGCGATGTATGAGCAGATTCTTGAAGAAGATCAGACAGACAGCGAGGCTTACTGGGGAATTGTCCTATGCCGCTACGGGATAGAGTATGTGGATGATCCGGCGACACATAAGAAGATTCCCACTGTCAATCGGGCACAGTATACATCAATTCTGGCGGATGAGGATTACAAGGCAGCGCTTCGATATGCCGACGCAGTTCAGGCAGGAATCTATGAACAGGAATCGAGAGTTATAGATACGATCCAAAGAGGCATTCTGCAGGTATCACAGAGAGAAGCACCTTATGATATTTTTATCTGCTGTAAGGAGACGGATGATAACGGAAACAGGACAAGAGACAGTGTACTGGCTGACGAACTGTATTACCAACTGATACGCAATAATTTCAAGGTATTTTTTGCCAGGATTACACTGCAAGATAAACCGGGAGCAGCCTATGAGCCGTATATTTTTGCTGCGCTCCACTCTGCCAGGGCTATGATTGTTGTCGGAACTTCTCCGGAAAATATTCAGGCCGCCTGGGTTAAGAACGAATGGAGCAGGTATCTTTCTCTGATTAAACGTGGGGAGAAAAAAGTATTAATTCCGGCATATCGTGATATGGACCCTTATGATTTGCCGAAAGAATTTTCTCATTTACAGGCACTGGATATGTCAAGACTGGGATTTGTGCAGGATCTGATTTATGGAGTTAACAAGATTTTTGGCGATAACACACGGAACGGAATAAGAGAAATCGCAAACCGGAATTCAGAGGTCACGATGGATCAACAAGAAACTAGAATCCCGATTCCTATAGAGCAAAAAAAGCGTAAAAAGGAAGAGAGGACTCGTGGAAAGCAAATAGGCATTGCGGTGGGAATTATTCTGGTTTCGGTAATTGCGCTGGTAGATGTCGTGAACAACTATAAGCAGCTACGAGCATCTTATGAGAAAAATTTAGCGCCATTAATAGATGAAACAAAAAATGAGGAAGAGACAGCGAAAGAGACTTTCACCGCTCCAAATGTGGAACAGACAGATCAAACGCAAGAAGTTGCTGATTTTACCGGCGTAATGGAAGAGTTTGTTTCCAGTGTGTATAAACGTCCGGCAAAAGATGTCCCTGAAAGTGAGCTGGCAAAGATGCAGCAGCTTATTATAAAGCATGATCGGGAATGGTGGGAGATTGGATACAGTTTTGAACCGCCGACGGATAATGTAATCAAAGGTTTTGAAACAGATGCAGAGGATGATTCCGGAGATGGCGTTGTGTGGATGACCTTTTATGTTGAGGAGGGTATCAGTTTGCGCGGCCTGTCTCGATTTTCCAATCTGAAAAAGCTGGATGTAAGCGCTGTGGTTGATGCAGAAGATATTAGAGGGCTTCCATTGGAGAGTGTCAGCGCTTATTTTGCGAATCCGGCACAAGCTGCGAACATGCTGGATGATCCGGGATTGGTCAGAGAATTAGGATTAAATGGCAGTTTAAAAAATTTGAACGGGATCGAAGCATTTGAAAATTTAGAGACGCTGTACATTTCTTATTGTGAGCCTGACAATATTGATGCGCTGATACATGTAAGGCATTTGAAAAATCTTTTTTTGAAAAGTGATGCATATTTGACAGATTTTGCAGTTCTTGGGAAACTTCAGGATTTGGAAAAGCTGTATTTGCGTGCAGATGGACTAAAGTCTATTAAATTTGTCAGCAGCCTGAAACATCTGGATACATTGAAAATAGAATGCGGAGAGCTGAGTGCCCTCTACGGATTAGAGGAGTGCGAGACACTAAGGTGTTTGTCGATTTCTAGATGTATGGAATTAAAAGAGGTGAGTGCCGTGTCGGAGCTGATAAATTTACAGGAGCTTTCTTTGGAAATACCTTACGGCTGTCCCGAACCGGAATTAGATAATCTGACAGAATTAAGAAAGCTGACGCTTGATGGTTTTGAAGACTGTTCCTTCATCGAGAACATGACTAATTTGACAGAGCTTAATTTAATTTATTGTGATTTGCCGGAAGGAGCAGATTTGTCAAAATTAACTTCATTAAAGAAACTTTTCTATGACCACAATGCGTCAAATGAGGTAAAGATTGCTGATATAGAATCGTTTCAAACGTTGGAAATTTTGGATATTCAAGGTTCAATATGTTATGACGATATATCGGGAGTCTTCCGAATGCCAAACCTTAAGGAATTAGATATCAGTAGTATGTACTGTGAGCTAGATTTTGATGCTATTACTGAAAATACCATGTTGGAAATATTGCATATGAATAATACTCAGTTGATTACAAATACGCGGGTTGAGCGCTTTAACGGAGCATTAATCGGGGGCTGGGATTATGTAGCATTGGATGAACATATGGATTTTCTTAAGAAATTTCCGGAACTTAAGGAATTGTATTTGAGTGAAGACGAATTGACGGATCTTAACTTTGCAGCAGGAATGTCTTCTTTGGAAATTTTGGATATTTCAGAGAATTATATTACAGATCTGAAACCGCTTGCAGAGCTGCCATCGCTTCAGAAAGTGATTTGTGCAGGCAATCCGATCGAAAACGAAAATGTGCTTCGGGATTCTGTGGTGGTTATCACGGAATTAGAGGAAGAATAAGCAATTAATTAAGGATTATAAACAAAACTCAATAAGAAAGGGTAAGGTGTATTTATGAAAAGGAGAGCGAGAAACGTAATAGCAGCTGCCATAATGCTTGCATTGGTGCTTGCAGGATGCGGTAGCAAAGAGGTAGTTATGAAAGAATTTACCTCTGAGGATGAGACCGTAAGTATTCAGTTGAATGAGAAGTGGAAGCAGGAAGATATAGGAACCGGAGCCGAAGGCTGGATTGCGGCAGCCAGCGAAGATGATTCTGAGGCAGTTATGGTTATGCAGATGGCAAAAAATATTTATGGTGCAAATGTTATTGACATGGATAATTGGAAAGATATGATAAACGCTTCCTATCCGATGTCAGAAATGACATTAATTGATAATCCGTCCGTTCAGGGTATGGATGTGGCGGAAACCTATAGCTGTACAGTAACCATTGAAGATATCAGTGGTAATGGACGTATTCTGTATGGTGAGACAGAATATGCCTATTACAGCATTTTATATGTAGCTATCAAAATGAATGATGCAGAAGTAGAATATTTTAATAATGTATGCGGATCGTTTAAGGAGAACGCCCCGGAAATTGAAGAAACATCAGCGGCGGAAAGTACAGATACGATTCAGTGGTTTAATAATACATGCGCTGTTCTGACAGCAGCTAACCGTTGGGATTACACTTTGTTTGGCGGGGCGCCTGCAGATGAGAACAGTAAAAGTATGGTTCAGAATCTTCTGAGCGAGTGGTGGGATGTTACAGATCATGAAACAGCGGAGGAGACAATGGACTGGCTTTTAAAGGAGGGACATCGTGTCTCTTTTGCAGAAGAGATGGACATGTTGGCAGAAGCTGGGCTCGCGGATGTTTCTGAAGCAGAGAGGGTTGACTTGATTCTTGAGAGCTTTGATGTAAGTGAGGAGGAAGCGCAGAATTACTCAGATTGGTTTGCTTTTTATGAACAGTATGGTTCAGACGCTGCGGCAGGATGGGATTACAGCCGTGCGATGTCGCTTCTGGGATACTATTATCTCGCGGGATACTATACCGAAGAAGAGGCTTTAGATAAGTCGCTGGAGACTGCGGAGATTATCCAGAATACCTTTGATTCGTGGGATAGCCTTATGGAAAGTTATTTTGTAGGATATGAATATTGGGCAGAGGAGAGTAGTGATGAGCGGCGCGAGATTTATGAAGAAATCAAAGCGGCTTCTGACAGCCCGTTTCAGTTAGAGTGGGGAATGGCATTTGAGAAAACGTGGTAGAAGATCTTTATTAATTAACCGGATTAAGGCATGTGAATAAAGCGGATCAGTTTAAACCGCTTAAGATAAGGAGGGAAGAGAAATGTACGAGATATTTGAAGTAGTTACCACGGTTGCTTTTATCGCGATCGCGGCAGTCTGTATTATCAGGAACATTAAGAAGAAAAAAGATGGTGATAAGTAAACGAAAATGCCCTGCCGCAAACGGCGGGGCATTTTCAAATATTTGTAATAGAAACATGTGAGATATAACCTTTTCAATTTCGACATGAAATGGTAAGATAAGAATAAACTATAAAAAATATTTTAATACATATTATTATATAAGGAAGGTACTGTTATGGCATCTAATGATTATGCAACAGCGTTAAAACAGGGACGACGCAGTTATCGGACTGCACTCACTAAGGGCGAATACCCTTATCTTCCGGTACTGGATGAAATGATATCTTATACCGAGGTGGCATCAATTGAAAATTTGGGAATCATGGATATTCCGTTATCTAAGATCGTAGGAACAAAGACAGTGGGGCGGTCTAATGCGTTCGCCAATAATTTTATGCCACTTCTTCCCGAGAACTCAGAATTTGGGATGAAATGGGGATCGCTTTATAACCATCAGATTGATGACGGAATCAATGATCCGATCATCGCTTATGAATTTATGAATCAGTTTTATGTGCAGGAAGGCAATAAACGTGTCAGTGTTATGAAGTATTTGAAAACCTACAGCCTTTCCGCAAGCGTTACCCGTCTGGTTCCTAAGAAATCAGATGATAAGGAAAACCGTCTGTATTATGAGTTCCTGGATTTTTATGAGGTGTCACAAAGTTATGATGTCTGCTTTTCTAAAGAGGGGAGTTATAAGAAACTCCTAAAACTTATGGGAAAAGCGGAGGATGAAGTCTGGAGTGATGATGACAGAATGGATCTGCATTCTGCCTGCTATAGCTTCGAGCTTGCATTCAACAAGGCACATGGTGAGAAATTGGACATCAATGTCTCCGATGCCTTTTTGATTTATGTAGAAATATACGGATACGATAAGGTTATAGATGAAACAGAACAGGAAATAAGTCGTTCACTCCAGAAAATATGGACAGAGATCACTCTTGCCGATCAGGGCAGTCAGGTAGAGCTTGTGCAGGCTCCTGAACAGGTAAAATCCTCTCTGCTGAATAAACTGCTTCCGACGGGAATTCCGGATTCTCTGAAAATAGCATTTATTTATATGAAGACACCGGAAACTTCAAGTTGGGCATATGCGCACGAATTGGGAAGATTATATCTGGAGCAGGCGTTTGACGGTAAAATAGAGACGATGGCTTTTGATAAAGCTGACACGGAGGAGGAAGTGGAAGAGGCCATTGAGCAGGCGATTGCGGCAGGCTGTGAGTTGATTTTTACGACGGCCACGCAGATGATAAACCAGAGCGTGCGTTCCGCGGTTCATCATCCGAAAGTAAAAATATATAACTGTTCGATCAAGATGTCCTATTCCTCTATCTGTACATATTATGCAAGAATGTATGAGTCTAAGTTCCTGATGGGTGCTATTGCGGCGGCGCTGTCCAGAACCGACAGGCTCGGATACGTGGCGGATTATCCGATCTATGGCACTCTGGCGAACATTAATGCATTTGCTTTGGGGGCTAAAATGATCAATCCCTATGTGCAGATTCATTTGGAATGGACGAAGGTTAAAGGAGTAGATGCCAGAGAAAGACTGGAGCAGGAAGGAATTGTCTTTGTATCTGACAACGATATGATTACTCCAGAGAGTGCTTCCAGAGCATATGGACTCTATGCGAAAAGAGAAGACGGAACCACTGAAAATCTTGCAACACCGATCTGGGACTGGGGAAAATTCTATGAACAGATCATTAGAAATATTTACAGCGGCGGCAGCACGGAGGCAGAGGCACAGAAGGGGAAGAAGGCGGTCAATTACTGGTGGGGAATGTCGGCGGATGTTATTGATGTCATCTGCTCAAAGTCTATGCCTCACGGAACTAACAGACTTATTGAATTTCTGAAAAGTTCGATACGCGCAGGAGCTTTTCATCCTTTTGACGGTCCGATCTATGCACAGGGAGGCGTTGTACAGTGCGAGAAAGGTGAGAGTTTGGGACCTGAAGAGATTATTACAATGGATTGGCTGGCAGAGAATGTGATCGGAAAAATTCCGGAATTAGACGAACTGACGGATGAAGCCCGGACACTTGTAAACTTTCTGGGTGTTAAAGTAGATGAATCCGGCACTGATAAAAGCGCCGATACCCAGACTGACAGGTCAGAAGGGAACGGAGGGCTTGAATGAAAATTTTAGTGCTTGCTGATCAGAAATCTAAATATTTGTATGATTTCTATGAACCGGATAAATTAAAGGATATTGACCTCATTATTTCATGTGGGGATCTGTCACCGGCATATCTGTCTTTTTTCGTCACACTCTGCAATGTGCCGTTGCTCTATATTATGGGCAACCATGATGAAAGATATGAAGAGACACCGCCGGAAGGATGCATATGTATTGAGGATGATATCTATGTGCATGAGGGAGTCCGTATCCTTGGTTTAGGCGGTTCCATGGAATATATACCGGGAGCAAGCAATCAGTATTCAGAACAGAAAATGAGAAGACGGGTGTGGAAGCTGAAATATAAGTTATGGAGGAAGAAAGGGTTCGACATTCTTGTAACCCATGCACCCGCTTATCATATTAATGATCTGGAGGATCTTCCCCATCGGGGTTTTGAAGTTTTTCGGACGTTGATGGAGAAATATGAACCGAAGTTTTTCTTTCACGGGCATGTACATGCCAATTATGGCAGGGGATTTAAGCGGACAGACACATATGGTAAGACAACTATAGTGAATGCCTATGAGTACTATATTGTGGATTATTTGTAATAAATTATTTAATTTGGTTGTAAATATCATAATGGTAAGATAAAATAATAAAAAGAGCTGGTACACGCACTTATGCAGTTTGTGATGTATCAGCTTTTTTGAAACAGATGTAAGTATTTATGCAATAATACATATGGTAAAAAACAGGAGAGCACATATGATCCCGATAGACTTCGCAGCATGGAATATGCAGAATATAATGATACGCGTTATCGTGGCGGCTATTTTAGGAGGTATTGTTGGTCTTGACCGTGGAATGAAGCACCGCGGTGCAGGGACAAAAACGATTACGGTGGTCTGTCTTGGCGCTACGCTGGTTATGTTGACGGAACAGTATATACAGATTCATTTTCCCGGACTGGCTAATATGAACCGTATGGCGGCACAGGTGATCAGCGGGGTAGGCTTTATCGGTGTGGGTACGATTATCATATCTAAGCATCGTGTCAGAGGACTGACGACTGCGGCCACGCTCTGGGCGAGTGCGTGTATCGGACTTGCTGTGGGAATCGGATTTATCGAGGGAGGCGTGTTGATTACTGTTATGATGCTGCTCTCGCTGCATGTGCTTCCTTTTGTGGAACGTTTCGCTACCAGACACTCCCGTTATTGTAATGTGTTCATTGATCTTGAGAAAAGCAGGGATTTGCATATCATCATACAGGATCTGAAGGATGCGGGGGTCGTGATAGATTCCATGGATATGAGTGAGTCCAGAATTGCCGGTGAGGGAGTTTCGGTGCATATGGTTCTCTATGTGAAGAAGCCTACGGAACGCACGGAGATATATGATATTCTCATGAAGTCGGACAAGGTTGTTTCGTTGGATTTTCTGTGAGGTAAAATAATACAAGGAAGTTGGATAGTTGCATCGTGATTAAAAAACTGTATGTGAACAAAATTATACAAAGATTAATCAGAATAATAATCATCTGTATAATTGTAGTGTCAGTGTTGATATTTAGTGGTGTTGCAATAGCTCATTCAGTAGTTTTTTCAAGGGCAGATTATGATAAGTATGATTCAGATTATTATTTTGTTTACGATGATATTGACAAGGAGAAATATCCACGTGAGCAGATGATTGTACAATCCGCAAAAAATGATATTTCTGCATTTCTTTATACAGTCGATAATACGAAAGGATTGATAGTAGTAGCACCCGGACACAGAGATGCTAATGATATCAAACTTTACGAAATACGATATTTTGTTGATGCCGGATATTCGGTTGTATGTCTTGATTATACTGGATGTTACACAAGTGGCGGCAATAGTATGAGGGGATACAGTCAGAGTGTTTACGACATTAATGCACTTCTTAATTACATTGAGACAGATGAAAGATTTGCAGATATGCCAATTTACCTTTTTGGCCATAGCATGGGCGCGTATGCAGTTTGTACAGAGCTTCAGTTTGGTCACAATATTGCGAAGGTAGTTGCGGCATCTGGGTTTGATACTCCTAAAGAACAGTGGCAATATTCGATAAAACGCTACAGTGGAATATTTTATCCGATTAT
Source organism: uncultured Lachnospiraceae bacterium (assembly GCA_947175435.1). GTDB lineage: Bacteria > Bacillota > Clostridia > Lachnospirales > Lachnospiraceae > UBA3282. Next base: position 24,404 of record CAMWMS010000003.1, read on the forward strand.
CAAACCGTTCAATTCGTTGTTCATTCATCTGAAGTATGGAGATGATAAAGATTTGTCCGCGGTTGATGGAATCAATTCTGTGTCGATTCCTATTTTGGTTATCAGTGCGGAAGAAGATTCTTTTTATGGTGGAAAGAGTCCGATTTACGAGCGGCAAAATGAAATTACGAATTTAAATTGCAAATTTATGCTGATGGATGAGGAAAATCACAATGGTCACTATGACTATTTTCTGACTGACGCTGCATTAGAGTATGAGGCTGAAAATCCGATGCCGCCTATTGATAAAGAATTGTATATGGAGCATGATGTAGATGTCATGAATATGATAATTGAGTTTTTTGATAACTGACAATAGAGGAGAAAATTTGGTTTGAAAAAGCCTGTAAAATGCTTGGAACGTCTGTAGTAGAATGCAAGAAATCCAAGCAGCAAGCGACATTATAAGAGATTAAAATGCACTGAACATGTTTAAGTTTAGTGCGTTTTTCATGTCACCAATCTGTTTCCTGCCGTTTTCCTATGTGTTTCTTTCCATTTTGCAGACACTTGGATAAAATAAAATTATAAAACCAAAAAGGTGCATGCATATGGTTATATTTAGGAGACATATGATAAGCAGAACGGAGGCTTTTATGATGCAGATCGAGTTTGGAGAGAAGTTAAAGAAATGCAGAGAAGAAAAAGGAATGACACAGCAGACACTGGCAAACCAGCTCTATGTCACAAGACAGGCAGTGTCACGGTGGGAATGCGGGGCGCGTTACCCCGATTTAATTACGGCGAAACGCATTGCAGAGGAGCTTGAAATATCCTTGGATGAACTGGTATCGGGTGAAAAAAATGTTCGCGATATAGAGAAAGAAGCCGTGATCACGGCCTCTGCTCCGTTATTGATTCAGACTGCGCTGTATGCTGTGGCATGTGTACCCTTTCTGTTAATGGGTCTTTTTGAGATTATAAGCGTTATTCCGCGGGGATCAGTATCCAATGCGGCAGATACAGAAATAAACATATGGATGGTAAGAGCCATAGCGTACAATTTTGTATATCTTGTACTAATGGGAATCGGATTATATTATTCCGTACGCAATAAGCTGTCTCCCCGTCGGGTCGGATGGATTATGAGTGTCTGCTTATGGGCGAAAGGTGCAGTGTATTTCGCGATTCTCTTGCATATGTTACCGATGCTTATGAAAGGTAACGGTACATTGACTTTGGATTCTAAGTTGTATGTTTTATTTTATTGTGTTGCGCCGTTTATTATTCTAGGATTTTTTAATAATAAGAGGCATTTGAATGTCAAATATATCTATGCGGTTGTTATCATTATGATTGCGTTCTATTTTCGTTCGTTGTACGTTTACTGGAACTTTTCTTCAGATTTTTTTGATTTGGGCGGTATAGTAGACCTGATCAATGTTATTGGAGATTTAGCGTATATCCTGCTTCTTGCCTTTCAGTCATATACTCTGAACAGAAAACGCGCGGCTGCAAATTCATAGCCGCGCGAAACCGGTTAAAGCACTATTTGATAATCAGTCCCACTGGACAGTGATCGGAACCCATCACATCTTTGTAGATCAGTGCATCCTGCAATCTGTCTTTCAGAGACTCCGACACAAGAAAATAGTCAATACGCCATCCGGCATTCTTGGCTCTGGCGCTAAAACGATACGACCACCATGAGTAAGCGCCCTCTAAGTCCGGATAAAAATATCGGAAAGTGTCAATAAATCCCGCTTCCGTCAGAGTTGTGAATTTTGTTCGTTCTTCATCCGTAAAACCGGCATTCATGCGGTTCGTTTTCGGATTTTTCAGATCAATCTCTTTATGTGCCACGTTCAGATCACCGCAGAAGATTACAGGCTTCTTCTCCTCCAGTTTTTTCAGATAAGATAAAAAGTCTTCCTCCCATTGCATACGGTAGTCCAATCTTGCCAATTCATTCTGAGAGTTGGGTGTATACACGGTGATAATATAAAAATCCGGATATTCCAAAGTAATCACACGTCCTTCATGGTCGTGTTCTTCAATGCCGATCCCATAGGAAATCGAAAGAGGTTCCTCCTTCGTAAAAACAGCAGTTCCCGAATACCCCTTCTTCTCTGCATAATTCCAATATTGATGATAACCCGGAAGATCCAAGTCGATCTGCCCCTCCTGCAGTTTCGTCTCCTGCACACAGAAGATATCCGCATCCTCTGCCTGAACGAAATCCAAAAATCCCTTACCGACACAAGCCCTTAATCCGTTCACATTCCAAGATATAAATTTCATAACATCCATTCCTTTCGTGTCCTTATTTTTTATATGTACCTTATTTTTATATCCATTCTTTTCATTTCGTTCAAGTTACAAAACTCCATGAAAATTATTGTTTTTCAACTTTAGTATACTTTATTATTAACGTCCGGCCAGGCAGATTGTGTAAGCTGCCTTCACAGCCTCAATCTCTTATTCATAATACTCATTAATCAACTCCTCTACAATCTCCTGCGAAAATGCATACATCCCGTCCAACCGTGCCCCATAATTATCTATCGTCAGCCGCTCCTCCCCTTTTGCCAGCTTATCATAGACATAATAGTTAATATCCTTAGAAAAGTGAATCATGTCCATGTAGTTATCCAGATTCGTAATAATCTCCCGATCGTCCTGATAAAAGTAGATTTCCACATTATCATATTGCAAGAGTGCCTTTACAGCCTGTTTCTCGTTATAGATCACGGCGTCTCTCTCACCGCTGCGGTATGCGTTATCCCACCACAGCATAGAGTAAGGTGAAAAGAAGAATTTAAAAGTAGTCTCCGGATGCGCCTCTACCTGTGCTGTGAGAAGTGCAATATTACCGGTAAGTTCCGTGGTGTTTGCGGTTTCCGGCTGCATATTTTTGACAGAGGGAAGGCGGGTATATAAGCCCATCGCCATATCCTGTCCGAAATATTTCCATTGTGCCCAATTGTAGGAGTCGCCTTCATTGTAATCACCGATAAAAGAATAGGCCAGCATATAAGGAAGCTTTTCCATCAACACGTCCTTATTGAGTACATAGGAATAATCATTGAAAGGATTCTTATCATATAAGTACATCGGGCAGCCTGTAGACACGTAGGTGGGTTCGATTCTTGCCGACAGGGAAGAAGGATCAATATTGTAGAAAACATATTTCAAGTCATGTCCTTCATAGGCATTATCTAACAGATAACACAAATCTGCGGTGGCGCCGTAAGAGCGGATCGCCTTGATTGTCGTACAATCAAACCCCTCATCAAACCAGTAATTGTTATAATTTTCACAGACCGAAGATCCCACGATCAGCGCATCATAATCGAAGGTGCGCAGCGTGCCGATACACTGATATTCCTTGTCAGTCAGCACCGCCTTCAGTCCCGGCAGCGGTTTGTGGTATTGATAAAAAGGGTCAAAGATTACCACTACAGCAATGACTGCTGCCAGAAGAATACTCATCCGTATGAAAAAAGATTTAATAAATTTCTTATCTGTATCCATATGTTTTATACCTTCCTATAGACTCAGTTCCATGTAAGCAAAAAATTATGCCATACATAATGTCAGGCGCATTCGGTTTAACATAATGATATCATTTGCGAATGACTGAGCGATTACTAAAAATTGAAATACAAGAACGTACTCACCTGAGACAAAGATACAATACACCATATTAATAGAATACAGATGATCCAACATCTCTTTGAAGTCAGTTCCCCGCGCATGGATCGCTCATAGGCATTGGGTCTGAATACCAGATAAAATGCCAGCGCAAACAATAAAAACATGACAATCAGATACAGGTACCCGGCCAGATTCGGCGCTGCCATATCCAGGGCTTGTCCGATCACGTAGATTTCAGAAACATTAAGCTGGGCCGCGACCTCGAAAATTTTGCCCGTATAGCTTCCGGAGAAAAGATTTTTGAATAGTTGGATCGCCGCGATCATACTTCCGCTTCGAAAGAAAAAGAGCGACATATTAAACAATGTAAAAGTGAAGATCCAGCCCAGCCATGCGGGAATATGGAAAAGTGCTGGTCTCTTCTCATCCCGTCCTTTAATACCGATGATTCCCAGATTGTCCCAGACAACCAATAGTCCGTGTATAGCGCCCCATGCCACATAAGTCCAGGCAGCTCCATGCCACAGTCCGCTTAAGAGGAAGATGATGAAGGTGTTGATAAGCATACGCATCCGGCCCTTCCTGCTGCCGCCCAGCGGAATATATACATAGGTGATGAAGAAGCGGGAGAGGGTGATATGCCATCTCTGCCAGAATTCTTTAATAGTGCACGCGCGATAGGGTGAATCGAAATTAACGGGTAGTTCAATATTGAACATCCTGCCAAGCCCGATCGCCATATCGGAATAGCCGCTGAAGTCAAAGTATAGTTCGAATGTGTAGGACAAGATCACCGCTACCGTGGAGATGCTGTCCAAGGAAAAGGTCTGTGCAAATCCATAGTTAGCTGCCAATGCAAAGGTGTCCGCCAACAGTACCTTCTTGGCAAGCCCAAGCACAAACAGATAAATACCGCGGGAAAAAGAAGCCGCGTTAAAGCTGCGCCTGGAAGTATCTTCAAACTGCGGGATCATTTCTTTATATAAGACGATCGGACCCGCGATCAACTGTGGGAAAAAAGTGACGAAAGTAATGTAATTAATCAGGGAATAGTGTTCGCATTTTCCCAGTGCCCTGTCAATAATAAAGGACAGTTGCTGGAAGGTAAAGAAACTGATCCCAAGCGGCAACAGGATATGCTTCAGCGTGAAATCCGTGTGAAAAGCATGATTAATATTTTCAATAAAAAAATCATAATACTTAAAGTAAAAGAGAATGCCCAGATTAAGGATGATTCCCGTAATCAGACCGACCCGATTCCTTATATGGTGTGTCGATACGGTCTGCTGCACGCCGTCTGCACCGGAGGGATCTGCGGGAATCCGTGTCAGCAGGTAGCTTAACAGGTAGTTTACTCCGATACTGCACAATATGATCGCCAGATAACGGACGTTGAAATAGCCATAGAACCAGAGGGACATTCCCGCCAGAAATACATTTGCAAGAGTGTATTTCCCATAGTAATTCAGTCCATACCATCCTAAAAGCGTTAATGGTAAAAATATGAAGATAAAAATATACGAGTTAAATAACATATGGGTATGAAATCCTTTTGCTACATTTACTGTAAAAATACATATTTTTCTAATAAAGGCAGAAACTAGTTACTGCAGAGTTCTCTTTGACAAGCGGCAGCATGCTAGTATAGTATACATCCTATTTGGCATATATAAACAGTCGAAAGGATAAATACAGGTAACTATTCAGTACGGGTCGAAGCATTTACTGCTGAGACCGTAAGAATATGATTCAGCGAGCAAAATTCCATCGTCGAAGACGGTTTTAAGCGCCGGTGGCGCTTGGTTAGAACGGACCGAAGACTTTAGGATGGATTTTGCAACGTAACTGTGAAGGTACTGAACAGTTCAAATACAGTATATCAAATAGAGGGGACAGAAACAATAAAGAAGATTAAACTAAGACGGAGGGAAACAGACAGATATGAAAAAAAACAGGAGAAGAATGGTTACAACTATTTTACTCATAGCATTGTGTGTTACAACAGGGTGCAGTAATGAGCTGCCGGAAGATGAACTGGTAGGCAACGGTCAAGCATTTGAAATGCAGAAGATCAGCGACGATCTGCAGGCAAGTAATTTTCCTTTTCAGGATAAGGAAAAGTTTGTGACGTTGACGCAGTTAAAAGACAGTGTCAAGGAATTGATGGGTGATCAATACTGGCCGGAGGTGGATCTGACTAAAGAAGAACTGGAGAAGAAGACTGGGATCACGGAAGACATGTATGTGGACTTTCTGGCCGAGAAACAGGTTATGGATTCTCATATAGACACGATGATCATTATTCATGCCAAGGAGACAGAGGTGGGAGCGGTCGAGGCGGCATTGGAGAGATATCGTGAAAAGATAATTGAGGAAAACAATAACTATCCCCAGAATCTGTGTAAGGCACAAGCTTCCCGCATGGAGACAATAGAAAACTATGTCTGTTTCGTGCAGTTGGGCGCCGATACCACGATTGTTGCCGATAAGGGCGAGGACGAGATTATCGCCTACTGTCAGGAGGAAAACGAGCGGGCATTGTATGTTTTGGAAAAAGAGATTCTGGAATAAGAGTGCAGCCGATTCGGATAGCCTACCGTATTTCCGATATCGGCGATAGATAACCCTGTCAGCTTTAAAAGTTCCGTTGCTTTTGTCATGCGGTAGGAGATGAGGAATTCAACGGTTTCTTTAGCACGCAGACCGTCGAATTCTATTCATACATATTCCCATGGAATCTTGTGATCCGCAATTTAGGTACATACCTGATGGGGACAGCCTTCTTCTATTCGATGCCAGTTGATTGGCTTTTTGAATTTTTGCGGTTTGATGTAAGTTACTTCTTCTCATTTTATCAACGATATGATATAATGAAGAAAATTTCGTAAATTTTCGCAAATGATATCTATATAATCCTATGCGAAAAAAGTATACACAATGTAAGACGGACAAACATGTAGAGAAGGAGGTTCCTAATGAGAAGAAGAGTAAGCGCATTTTTCATGGCAGTAATTCTGCTGATCACGCCGTTTATGACAGCGTTGTGTAGTGGAATAACGGTTCACGCGGCGGAAGGCATAACCGTAAAGCTGCACTATCACAGAGGTGATGATGCATATGACGGCTGGGATGTATGGTTCTGGGAAGAAGGCGGCGGCGCGGGCGAAGGTATTCCTTTTCAGGAAGAAGACGGCGACATGGTGGCGACGAAAGAAGTTACCCCCGGGATAACAAGCGTAGGATTTATCGTTCGTACCCAGGATTGGCTGAAAGATTTTGATGGTGACCAGTTTATTGACATATCTGAGGTGATATCGGGTACCGTACATATTTATGTAGAATCGGGTATAGAAGGCTATACGAAAGAATACGGAGATGATGTGGTGACAGGAGTGAGATTAAGAACGGCGACCTATAATAATGACGGCACGATCAAAGTCACAATGACGGGCGAGATTGAAGGCGATCCGAACGGTGTTTTCTCTGTTGCGGATAAAGAAGGTGAAATTTCTGTCACGGAAGTAACAGGCGGTACGGATGGCGTGTACACCGTAGTATTGGCGGACAATCTGGATGTGTCTAAGAGTTATACGATTACTTTCGAAGAAGCGGCATATGATATATATATTCCGAGTATCTATTCTACACCGGAGTTTGAGGCAGAGTATACATACACAGGGGATGATCTGGGAGCGACGTGGAGTGAGACACAGACGGCGTTCCGTGTTTGGGCACCGACAGCGGAATCCGTATCATTACGACTCTATGCATCAGGTACGGGTTATGCTAAGGATATGACGAACGAGATCGAGATGACGCCGGATGTAAACGGTACATGGGTCGCAGTGAAAAATGGTGATTTAAGAGGATTATATTATACCTATTATGTTACGATAGACGGCGTAAGCAGAGAAGCATGTGATCCTTATGCGCGCACGACCGGCATTAACGGGGAACGTGCCATGATCCTTAATCTGGACGATACAGATCCGGAAGGATGGGACAGCGATACGGATCCCAATGCGGGTAAAGGAATTAACGACGCGATTATTTATGAACTGCATGTGCGGGATCTTTCCGTGGGTGCGGATTCCGGAATCGAGAATGAAGGTAAATTCCTCGGATTAACAGAGACAGGAACAAAGACGGAGTCCGGAATATCCACCGGACTGGATCATATCAAAGAGCTGGGAGTGACACATCTGCACCTTCTGCCGATCTATGATTTCGGTTCGGTAGACGAGAAGCGTACATTGACGAATCTGTTTAACTGGGGTTATGATCCGGTCAATTACAATGTGCCGGAAGGGTCTTATTCTACAGACGCTTCCAATGGTGAGGTTCGTGTCAAAGAGTTAAAGCAGGCAGTGAAGGCGCTACATGACAATAATATTAGTGTAGTAATGGATGTCGTATACAATCATGTATATAATGTTACAGACTTCTGTTTCAACAGGATCGTACCGGATTATTTCTCACGTGTCGATGAGGGCGGCGGATATTCCAACGGATCGGGCTGCGGCAATGACACGGCGTCCGAACGTTCCATGGTAAAGAAATATATTGTGGATTCCGTTTGCTATTGGGCAGATGAGTATCATATTGACGGATTCCGTTTTGACTTGGTAGGGCTTCTGGATACGGAGACGGTTAATGAGATTATCGAAGAGGTACACAAGGATCATCCGAACGTGATCTTTTATGGTGAAGGCTGGACGATGAGCACTTCCCTGACAAAAGACGGTTATACATTGGCGACACAGCTTAACTCTTCTTATACGCCTGAGTTTGCATACTTTAACGATACGATCCGCGACGGCCTGAAAGGCAGTGTATTTGATGATCTGGATAAAGGGTATGCGTCCGGTAAACCGGATATGGAAGAAACGATCACGAACTGCTTCATGGGTGCGGATGCATGGTGCGGCAGTCCGTCCCAGACGATCAATTATGCATCCTGTCATGATAACCTGACGTTGTTCGATCATTTACAGACCGCGAGATCTGAGGCAAGCAGAGAAGATCTGATTAAGATGAATAATCTGGCGGCAGCAGTATACATGACTGCACAGGGTACTCCGTTTATGCAGGCAGGCGAGGAGATGCTGCGTACCAAACAGCGTGCGGACGGTACTTTTGATTCCAACAGTTATTCTTCCGGAGATGAAATTAACTGTCTGAAATGGAGTGATTTGGAAGACGAAAGCCATGCACGGGTTTTCGAGTATTATAAAGGTCTGATTGCATTCCGTAAGGCGCACGGTGCGCTGCGTCTTACAACTGCGGAAGACGTGGCGGCAACAGTCGCACCGGTGACAGGGCTGGATGCCAATGTAGTTGCTTTCGATATTCAGGGCGGTATAAACGGAGAAACGGCAGACGAGCTGTTTGTAATCTTTAATGCCAATGAGGCGGGAACCACAGTGACTCTTCCAGAAGGGAGCTGGAATGTTTATATCAATGGTGAGAATGCGGGTACGGAAGTGCTTGGTACGATTACAGGCAGTGCTGCGGTGGAGCCGATTTCAGCGATGGTGCTTGTAAGAGAGAGCGGTGCGGCAGCAGTGGCGGATGAGGATACCGATGCGCAGGATGAGGCGCCGGCAGATACCACGGTCGGAGAAAGCACGGGGGGAAATAGCGGTTCTAAGACAGCGCTGATCGTATGTATTGCAGCGGCATTGCTTATAGGCGGCGGAGTTGTGTTCGGTAAACGGAAGAAGAAATCCGAGTAAAGATAAAGCCGGTTATAGGCTATATATCTGTGTAAAAATAATAATGACGGTAGATAACAGTATATGCCGAATGGTTCGGACAGGGTGAACGGGATTCCACAGAAGTTTACTCTGTCCGTTTTTCTTGTTTTACATAGCCAAAGGAATATGATAAAATGGGCGAAGAGAGCAGAAGTCCCAGTTTCCGATGCGAGTTATTGCAGTAGCTGCAAATTTGGGCTTCATGCAACAAATTCACAGGCTGAGAAAAAGGGCATGGATGTTAGTATGTCAAGAGATGGAAGGATTACATATCATGCAGGATTATATCAGGATATCGAAATATGCCGGGATGCGAAATGATCTGGCACAGGCGGGCGGAGGGAATACATCCGTTAAGCCGGATGACCATATCATGCTCGTTAAGAGTTCCGGCGTTCAACTGGCGGATGTAAATGAGCAGGACGGTTATTCCAAGGTAGATTATAGGAAGATAAGGGATTATTTCAAAGACCATGTAGAGCCTTATGAAAAGGATGTCTTTACAGAGGAGCTGGGCAAAAAACTGCTGCAGGAGGCGCAGATCGATGGTGCAAGGGCATCGATAGAGACATTTCTGCACGCGGTTACCGGGAAATATACACTCCATTCGCATCCTACGCTGGTCAATGTTCTGACGGCAAGAACAGACGGTATGGAGGCGCTGCGTTCACTTTTTCCAAAGGCAGTGTTCGTGCCTTACAGGAAGCCGGGAGCTGCGTTGGCGGAGACTTACTATAAACTGTATCGGGAGCAGAAGGCACAGGGAGCGGACGGATCAATTATTTTCCTGGCAAATCACGGGCTGGTTGTCAGCGGTGAAAGTGGGGAAGCAGTGATCCGGCAGACGGAACAGGTCTTGGAGAAGATCGCAGCACATTTGGGGATAGATGATAGTGCGAACAGGAATGCGACGAAGATTTGGGAGACGATAGGACAGATTGATATGCTGCAGGACAATATCGTCTACCTGTCTGAAAACCGATATTTGTCACAGGAGTACGCAGGCAGTAAGCTGGTGGAAAAAGGGGTTTGGAATCATGCTTTCTGTCCTGATTGCGTGGTCTATGCAAATAAGAAATTGATGCAGCTTAAGAAGGATTATGACAGACAGGATATTGAAGATTTTATCGAGTGCTATGGTCTGCCGACGCTCATATATCATGAGGGACATTTCTACATACTGGCGGAGAGCGTAAAAAAGGCGCAGGAGATCGAAAATGTAATGAGTTTCGCCGCGCAGGTACAATATGCTGATATTGGCCATAAGATGTGTTATTTAGACGGCATGCAGCAGGATGAACTGCTGGGCTGGGAGGCAGAAAAATATCGCAGACAGAAATGAGGTAGGAAAATGAACGTAATGATTCCGATGACGGGATATGGTTCCCGTTTTGTGGCGGCAGGTTATAAGGAGTTGAAGCCTTTTATTAAGGTGATGGGGAAACCGGTTATAGAGTGGATCGTGAAGAGAATGTATTCTTCAGATGTTAATTTTATCTTCGTCTGCCGCGGCGAACATCTGCAAGCGGATCCGTCCATGCAGGAGCGACTGCTGGCTCTTGCGCCGGAGGCGACTATCGTATCGATAGAGGACTGGGTCAAGAAGGGACCGGTTTACGATGTATTGCGCGCATACAGGATGATTTGCAGGGAAAATGAGCAGACAGAGACCGTGGGTGGCAAGATTATAGGCTCAAAAGAGCTTGACAGTGATGACGGCTTTATCATTAACTACTGTGATTTCTATATGACTTGGGATTATGATGCTTTTGTAAGGGAAGCAAGAGAGCGTGACTGCGACGGCGCGGTGCCGTGTTACACGGGATTTCATCCGAACCTGTTGCCGGAGAAGAATTATTATGCCTCCTGCTTAACGAATGAGGCGGATGACTTGATAGAGATTCGGGAGAAGTATTCTTTTGAGAAAGATAAGACCAAGGCAAAACATTCTCCCGGCACCTATTATTTTAAGAACGGTGCAATCATGGAAAAATACTGTCAGATGTTGACGGAGCATGAGGAGTGCGCTATTAACGGGGAATATTATGCATCGCTTCCCTATAATTTTATGGTGAAAGACGGGCTTAAGGTATGGGTACCCACGAACGTGGAATATTTCTGCCAGTGGGGGACGCCGGAGGATATGCAGGAATTTGTTTATTGGACAGATCGAATCCGTCGGGCGCAACAAAGCGATGAGAAGCCCGGCGCAAAGGCTCTGCCGGAAGATCAGACAGGATTGGAAAACGGTAAGATTCTGATTCCTATGGCCGGTGCAGGGCAGCGGTTTGCGGATGCGGGTTATTTGGTACATAAGCCGGCGATCATGACGGTGGACAGGGTTACGGGAGAAGAAAAGCCGATGGTGGTATGTGCTACAGCCGATTTGCCGGGCGTGGCATCGGATGGCAGCAATGTAATCTATGTGGACAGAACTTTTCATAAGGCAGACGGTGTGGAGGATGCTATCCGCGCCTATTATCCGAAAGCCTCCTTTATTACGGTAGATCATCTGACGGAAGGACAGGCGTGTACCTGTATGCTGGCAAAAGACCGGCTGGATCCGGAGGAGCCGCTTCTGATTGCGGGATGTGACAATGGGATGGATATCGACGGGACGGCATATGAGGCGCTGAAGCAGGAATGCGATTGTATCGTCTTTACATACAGACATAACGAGGCCGTGCTTCAAAATCCTAATGCTTACGGTTGGATGATCACTGACGGGCAGGGAAACATCACAGGCACATCGATTAAAAAGGCGATTTCAGACACGCCTATGGAAGATCCGGCGGTGGTGGCGACCTTCTGGTTTAAGAGAGCGCAGATATTCTTGAATGCAACGGAGAAGATGATTGCGGAAGATGACCGTATCAACGGGGAATTTTACGTGGATCAGGTGGCAAAGCATGTGCTGGACTTAGGATACCGTGCCAAAATTTTTGATATCGGGCGGTATGTCGGCTGGGGAACGCCCGCTGACTATGAAAGCTATCAGGAGACTTGGAAGTATTTTAAGGAGTTTATGCAGACAGAACATTATATTTAAGCAGAATATAAGACGGACTTTCAGTAAAAAATGAAGATTAGGCAGGGATAAAAGTACACGGAAAGGCATAAGAATCCATGTTACGGAAGTTAAACGAGCAGGACTTAGAGGAAAATTATCATAAAATATTGGGGACTGCAATTATAGGAACGGTCATATTGAAGCTGTTTCTGATGGGTCTGTTTTCATCCGATTATCAGGATCTTATGTTTATTCCCTTCGTGAAATGTTTCCTTGGCGGAGAGAATCCATACCAATATTACTATGATCATGGGCTGCTGCCTTCTTTTCCGTATCCGCCTGTCATGCTTCTGATCGAGAGTGTCGGCGGCTTGTTGGTGACATTTTGCGGCACGCTTCCTGTTTTTATGCGGAATCTGCTTTTTAAGATGCCGCTGCTTATTATGGATCTTCTGGGGCTATATTATCTCATGCGCATATCTAAATCTAAAAGGAAATACATTTTAGTATTGTATTTCCTGTCGCCGATTCTTCTGTATGCTTCTTATATGCACGGACAGTTGGATATTATACCGACAGTGTTTCTGGTGGGAGCGATTTATTATCTGACACAGGTGGGTGTGTCAGAACGGGAGGCTGTGCGCAATGACTGGAAATTTGTGGTATTTCTCACGCTTTCGCTGGCTTCCAAGTTTCACATAGCGGTTGTACTGCCGTTGTTTTTTCTCTATCTTTATAAGAAAAAAGGGCACAGGAGAGCAATCGTCATGACAGGACTTCCGATCCTGTTTACGGCATTGGTCGTGGCACCTTTCTGGGGAAGCGGATTTGTCAATATGGTGTTGTTCAATAAAGAACAAAGCGCTATGGGTAATGTTTATATTGATTATGGCAAGGCTCATCTTCTGTTATGCGTGCTGGTATTGCTCTTTATTTATTTTCAGGCATTTCATATCAATCAGATGAACAGGGATCTGCTGATCAGTATGACGGGGTTGTTGTTCAGCGTTTTTCTGGCCTTTGTACCGGCTATGCCGGCGTGGTTTATATGGATCGTACCTTTCTTTATGCTCTATCTTGCGGGGCTATCCGTGAGCAGAGGAAAAATGGTCATGGTGTATGGCATATTTAATTTGCTGTACCTGCTCTATTATGTCTGTCTGCACGTGACGGGATTTACGGATCTGTCAATTCTGGGCAGGGATCTAAACTGTCTGAAATATGTAAATGAGGATATCAAAAACATTGTGTTTACATTGATGGTCGGAGTGTTTCTGATTCTGGTTGTATCTATGTACCTGTACGGCGTAAACAGTAATGCCTATTATCGCAGGAGAAATCGCCCGTTTACGATCGGCATCGCCGGGGACAGTGGCGCAGGAAAAAGCAGACTGCTCGCCATGCTGGGAGAACTTTTGTCTGAGGAAAATATATTGAATATTGAGGGTGACGGAGATCACAGGTGGGAGCGGGGGAACAGTAATTGGGATGAGATAACACATCTGAATCCCCGGGCGAATTATCTGTACAGACAGGCGGAGGATTTGCGGGTGCTGCGAGGGAACAATTCCGTAAAACGGTCGGATTATGATCACAGCACGGGGACTTTTACCAGCAAGCGGAGGGTAGCGCCCAAGCCCTATATCGTTATGTGTGGGCTTCATTCCCTGTATCTGCCGCAGATGAGGCAGGTGCTGGATTTAAAGATCTATCTGGATACCGATGAAGCGCTCAGATATTATTGGAAAATGGGTCGGGATCAGGCCAGCAGGGGGCATGCGGCAGCCGATATCAGAGCACAGATTGAGAAGCGTCGTAAAGATGCGGAAAAGTATATCTATCCACAGAAACAGTATGCTGATCTGGTCATTCGATATTTTGACATCGGGCTGCCAAAAGACTTAAATATGATAGAAGACGGATACAGAGCGGATCTGGGTGTGGAGTTCTTAATGGATGTCAGCATCGATGCGGAACCTATGCTGGCGCTCATGCAGGAACAGGGTGTAAAGGGGATTTTATCCTATGACAATGATCTGCTGCACCAGCGAATCCTGTTTGCAGGCGGCGATCTTAAGGTGAGCAGGGAGGTTTGGGAGAATATTGCCCATGCGGCAATTCCGCAGATCGAGGATCTGACGGGCGGTCATATCCTGTGGGAAGACGGCACGAACGGTATGATCCAGGTAATGCTGCTGGCCGTGATCAGTGAGATCATGAAGAGAAATTAGAGTATTGACGCTATACAATAGCTGATTAAGAAAACCGAATATATAGGATCACAAAGAGAAAGGTAACTATGATACGAGCAGTCATATTGGATCTGGACAATACATTATATGCATATGAGCCGTTGAATGAAGAGGCATCGGCAAAAGTGCGGGAGTTTATCTGCGGACAGCTTAAAATTACAAGTCCGCAGTATGAGGAAGCATATAAATTCGGGAAAAATGAGACAAAGAAACGGCTGGGTAATGTAGGGGCATCACACAACAGATTGTTGTATTTCCAGAAGACTCTGGAGTATTTGGGCGTAAATCCGATACCGTTATCCCTGCAAATGTACGAAATATATTGGGGCACTTTTCTGGAGAAAATGTCACTTCGGGAGGGCGCGGGAGAATTTATGGATCGTATGCTGGAACACGGAATCCGGGTTATGATCTGTACCGATTTGACGGCGCATATTCAACACCGCAAGATCGAGGCACTGGACATTGCGGACAAGATCTGCTATCTGGTGACCAGTGAGGAGGCGGGCATAGAGAAACCTGCACCGGAGATCTTTGCACTCTGTCTGGAGAAGTTGAAGCTTCGTCCGGAAGAAGTGTGTTGTATCGGTGATGATTCGCGAAAGGACGTGGAAGGCGCTGCTGCGGCGGGCATACGAGCATTTTTATTCCGTGCGGAAGAGCCTGGCGTGCCGCAGTTTGAAGAGATGGCGGAGCAGATATTGCAACAGTAGTGCGAGTCTGCAAAGCAGATGAATGAAAAATAATTATTAGAAAGGAACGGAAATATGAAATTATCCATTGTTGTTCCATGCTATAATGAAGAGCAGAATATACCCCTGATTCTGAAACGATTTGGGGAGATCATAGAGAGGCAGGATATTGAAGTGATTCTCGTGGATAACGGGTCTACGGATCACAGTGCACAGATACTGGCAGAGCTGCTGCCCCAATATCCCTTTGCGAGGACGACCAAAGTGGAGATCAATCAGGGCTACGGCTACGGAATCCTGCAGGGTCTGAGGGAGTGCAGAGGGGAATATATCGGCTGGACACATGCGGATATGCAGACCGATCCGGCAGATATTCTTAAGGCGCTTGCCATTATAGAGGAAGAAGGCGGGCTGGTCTATGCCAAGGGAAGGCGCAAAGGAAGACCGCTTTTTGACGTATTCTTTACTGTGGGGATGAGTGTGTTTGAGAGTTGTTATCTGCACGGGAAATTATATGATATTAATGCCCAGCCTAATGTATTTCCTAAGATATTTTTTGACAGCTGGGAGAATCCGCCCCATGATTTCTCACTGGATCTGTATGCCCTGTATATGGCGCGGAAGAGGAAACTGAAGGTAGTCAGATTCCCAGTGCTTTTTC
This sequence comes from uncultured Lachnospiraceae bacterium, assembly GCA_947175435.1. Lineage (GTDB taxonomy): Bacteria > Bacillota > Clostridia > Lachnospirales > Lachnospiraceae > UBA3282. The sequence goes on from CAMWMS010000003.1 coordinate 40,411, forward strand.
CGAAACGAATCTACGGGGAATCCAAGTGGAATACGGGACTTAAAGCTAAGTGGAAGTTCATTAAGAGAACCGTGGAATTTAGTATTAACTTAAAAAAGAACGGTAACCTATAATAAAGGAGAACAGGTATGGAATACATAGCACACAGAGTAAACACGATAGAAGAGCTGCGTAAGCTGTCGACGGAATACGGGGTAGAGCTTGATCTGCGGGATGATTTGAACGGCAGGATCTACATTTCACACAATCCCTTTGAGGCAGGAGAAGATTTCGAGGATTATTGCAGGGAATACCGTCATGGCACGATGATCCTGAATATTAAGAGTGAGAGGATCGAGCATAAAGTTCTGGAATATATGAGGCAGTATCATATAGAGAAGTATTTCTTTCTGGATTCTTCTTTCCCGATGATCAAACTGTTGACTGACATGGGGGTAAAGGACGTGGCGCTTCGGTTCAGTGAGCTGGAAGGGCTTGATACGATCCGCAATATGGCGGGCAAGGCAGACTGGGTGTGGGTGGACTGCTTTACGAAGATTCCGCTTAATCAGGCTAGTTATCGGGAATTAAAAGATATGGGTTATAAGTTGTGCTTTGTGTCCCCTGAACTGGAGGCGCAGGAAGAGAAGATTTCTTCATACAAGAAGTATATAGAAGAACAGGGATTTGTGTTTGATGCAGTCTGTACGAAAAGCTATCATATAAAAGACTGGATGTAGTTCACATCTGAGAAATGATTTTATAGGAGCAATGAAAAACAACAATAAATGACAGAAGGATGGATTATATGCGAGAATTTGTAATTACAACGGACAGTAACTGTGATATGGATCCGGCTTATCTGGAAGAGCACGGAGTAGGAGTAATTCCGCATTATTATACGATAGAGGATGAGATATACGGAGACGGTAAGGAACTGAGCGTCAAGGAATTCTATGATGCCATGCGCGAGGGAAAGAAGGCGGCCACTATGGCCAGCAATCCGGAAGTAATCAGGGAACGTTTTGAGGAATATGCAAAACAAGATAAGGATATTCTGCATATCAGTTTTTCTTCCGCGCTCAGCAGCGCCTATAATAATATCGTGAATGGTGCGGATGAGATTATGAAAAAATATCCGGGAATGAATGTCATCGTGATTGATACTCTGTCGGCATCTTTGGGTGAAGGTATTATGATCCGCAAGGCGATCGAGATGAAGCAGGCAGGCAGTTCACTGGAAGAGACGGCGGCGTGGGTACGGGAGAACAGTCCCCATCTGAACATACAGTTCACGGTGGATGATCTCAATTTCCTGTATCGTGGCGGGCGTTTATCCCGATCTTCCGCGATCCTCGGTACGGTAATCAATATTAAGCCTATTCTATATTTTGACAAAGAGGGCAGATTGGTAGCCTTAGATAAGGTACGGGGACGGAAGAAGTCGCTCATGACACTCGTGGATAATATGGAAGAACGGCTGGGGGAATATAAGGATAAGCAGGTGTTTATCGGTATTGTTCACGGGGACTGTGAAATGGATGCGAGATATGTTGCGAATATGATCACAGAGAGATTCGGCTATACGGATATCGAGATCAGACCCATCGGACCGAGTATCGGCGCACACTCCGGTCCGGGCGCGGTCGGGCTGATCTTTTTAGGAAATATGAAATAGAGAAGAATTTACACCTTTGAAAAATGCGTTTAGGAAATTGTGAAGGTAGCGGCAATTTCCTGCAGCAGCATTTCCAGCTCCCTAAGCTCGGCATCGGAAACGCCGGGGATGTCTGTGCCTTCTGATGCATAGGCGGCTTCTTGGTCGCTTGGTTTGTTCTGTCTGTCGGATTCCGGAACCGGACTTTGTGCGGCGGGGGTATTCTGTATCTCTGTCCCGGCGGCCGTCTGGGGCGTATCCGGGGTATCTTGTCCGCGCGGGCTGATCATCTGCATGTCCAGTTCCGTCTGTTCCAGACGATTTGCCAGATGATTTTCCAGATAATCTACCAGATTGATCCGAAGGATATTGATCTTACCGGGTATATCAATGAGAGAGGAAACCGCGAAATAGCAATATAATCCCAGGAAACTCACAACATAAAAAGGTACGATACTAAAGAAATTCTCATTATGTATAATGCCGAGACAGGCGCCTATGCCTGCCACAAGAACGGAAAGCAGCATAAGCTGTCCCGACAAGTGTTTCAGCATGGATAAGGGTATGGCGCCGATCTTGACATGGCTTATAAATTTGTCTACGAAAACAGAAACATTGGCAACTTTCTCATTGATCTTGCTGTATCCGGAGAACTTGAGCTTGAGCTGTTGTAAAGATTTGTTTGTGGTTGTGGACATATGTTCCGTTTCCCAGATCAGACGGTGATATATCACTCCCATCACGATCTGGCATATGATGCTAGCAAACAGCAGTGCCAGAATTCCGATCATGAAGTTCTTATGTTGAAAAAAAAATGCAAGCATGATTCGCCATATCCTCCCTAAATATGATAAATATAATCCGCATACCTATATTATATTAGATAGTTCCGGCTATAAAAGCCGTAAGGTGTCGTCAAATTAGTGCATGATAAGTTCTTTTCATACATTGTCCGGCAAAATATAGGGGTGCGAACCGGCTGCGGTACTGGAAAGAAATAGAAAAATATGCTACAATATCTAATATTGTGTAAAAAGGATATATTCGGGCAAAATAAAATATCGTAAACTGGAGGGAATAGCAATGGTTTATCATCCACAGGGAGTATGCTCTAAGGCGATTGACTTGGAGGTAGAAGATGGCGTGATTAAGTCTGTTGAATTTACGGGAGGATGTAATGGCAATCTGCAGGGCATTTCCAGATTGGTGTCGGGAATGAAGATTGAAGATGCCATCGAGAGATTGCGTGGTATTAAGTGCGGATTTAAAAATACTTCCTGCCCTGACCAACTGGCATGTGCGCTACAGGAAATCCTAGATAATTGAGGAGGTTTCTTCCATAATGAGTAAGAAGATCGTACTTACCGGCGGCGGAACTGCCGGACATGTAACCCCTAATATGGCGCTTATTCCGAAACTGCGGGAGCTGCAGTACGAGATAGCCTATATGGGTTCCTATGACGGTATTGAGAAGAAATTAATGGAAGACTTTAATATTCCATATTTCGGTATTGCCACAGGTAAATTCAGAAGATATTTTGATCCTAAGAATTTTTCGGATCCGTTTCGCGTGCTTAAGGGAATGTCCGAGGCAAGGAAGTATCTCAAAGAGATAAAGCCGGACGTGGTCTTTTCCAAAGGCGGTTTTGTCAGCGTACCAGTAGTGCGTGCGGCGGCATCTCTTGGAATTCCGTGCATCATACATGAATCGGATATGACGCCCGGTCTCGCCAATAAATTATGTATTCCGGTGGCGAAGAAGGTATGTTGTAATTTTCCCGAAACATTTCGCATGCTGCCGGAGAGCAAGGCGGTTCTGACAGGATCTCCCATCAGAAAGGAACTTACCATGGGTAATAAGGAAGCCGGTTATCGTTTGTGTGGTTTCGATGCCTCTAAACCGGTCATCATGGTAGTGGGAGGCAGTCTGGGGTCCGCGGCGGTGAATCAGGCAGTCAGAGACGTGCTTCCGGAGCTGTTGAAAGATTTTCAGGTGGTACATTTATGCGGGAAGGAGAAGATGGATAATCTGCTTCTCACAACGCCCGGATATAAACAGTTCGAGTATATCCGTTCCGAGATGAAGGATATCTTTGCCATGGCAGATCTGGTCATCTCCAGAGCCGGTGCAAACGCGATCAGTGAGCTGTTGGCGCTTCGTAAGCCTAACATTCTGATTCCGCTTCCGGCGACCAGCAGCAGAGGGGATCAGATTTTGAATGCGGAATCCTTCGAGTCGCAAGGGTTCAGTATCGTGATTGACGAAGATGATCTGACGAACAAATTATTGCTGGAGAAGATACAGGAGCTGTATTTCAACAGATTCAGTTATATCGAAGCGATGACGAAGAGCAATCAGCGGGATGCGATCGGAACGATCATCGGATTGATCGAGGATGCGGTTAACCAGAAACAGTAGGACGGCTTTTGTAACAGCGCAGGAAGATAGTGGCAAAAAAGTAAAATCTTGAAAAACCATGTTTGCAATGTTACACTTATGTGTAGTGGCAGATAGAAGACAAATTGGATCGTCAGGTTGCGAATGGCAGTCAGACGTTTCGGAATGGAGGACAAAATGAGTAAAGTTACATTTGACTATTCTAAGGCGGCACCTTTTATCGGGGACAATGAAGTAGAGTCCATGAAAAAGCTGGCGCTCGATGCGAAAGAGCTGCTGGTGAGCAAGACCGGAGCAGGGAATGATTTCCTTGGATGGATCGACCTGCCGGTTGATTATGATAAGGAAGAGTTTGCGCGGATTAAACAGGCGGCTGCTAAGATTCAGAATGATTCCGAGGTACTTGTCGTGATCGGTATCGGCGGTTCCTATCTGGGAGCGAGAGCGGCGATCGAATTCCTGCGTCACAGCTTTTACAATGTAGTGGATAAATCCATCAGAAAAACACCGGAAATTTATTTTGTAGGAAACTCTATCAGTTCTACTTATATCAAGCATCTGATTGATGTGATCGGTGACAGGGACTTCTCGATTAACATGATCTCCAAATCCGGCACAACTACGGAGCCGGCGATTGCGTTCCGTGTATTTAAAGAGATGGCTGAGAAGAAATACGGTAAGGACGGCGCGGCGAAGAGAATCTATGCTACTACCGATAAGGCGAGAGGATCACTTAAGAAC
>CAMWMS010000004.1 GCA_947175435.1 uncultured Lachnospiraceae bacterium
ATATAGGGAGATTTCCATGTATCAGATTAACTTTAAAGACCCAATTCATATATATTTTATCGGGATCGGCGGCATCAGCATGAGCGGACTCGCCGAAATCCTTCTTTCTGAAGGATTCCGTATATCCGGCTCCGACAGGACCCCGTCTCCGCTCACCCACCGGCTGGAAGAGCAGGGTGCCGCCATATATTATGGCCAGCGCGCGGAGAATCTTACACAGGATATCGATGTGGCAGTCTATACCAGCGCCATCAAACCGGATAATCCGGAAATGGTCGCCGCAGACAGCCTGCACATTCCTCTGCTTACCAGAGCGCAGCTTCTGGGGCAAATGATGCAAAATTATAAGATTCCCATCGCCGTAAGCGGCACACACGGTAAGACCACCACTACCTCCATGATCTCTCAGATCCTTCTGGAAAACGATGATGATCCCACCCTGTCCATCGGCGGTATCTACAAACCGATCGGCGGCAACATCCGCGTCGGTTCCTCTGACCTTTTTGTCACGGAAGCCTGTGAGTATACTAACAGTTTCTTAAGCTTCTATCCCAAAATCAGCATTATACTTAATATAGAAGAAGACCATCTGGACTTCTTTAAGGACATTGACGATATCCGTAGATCTTTTCACAAATTTGCCCGTCTTCTACCGGCCGACGGCACGCTGATTATAAGCGGCGATATTGCACACTGTGAAGAGCTCACATCCGATCTTGCCTGCAGGGTTATCACCTACGGTTCAAGCACCGATTACGACTATTACCCGAAAGACATCACATATGACTCATCGGGTTGTCCTTCTTTTCATCTTATGCGCCGAAACGGCAAAGAAGAAGTGTTTTCTTTAAAAGTTCCCGGAGAGCACAACGTCTATAATGCCATAGCGGCTATCGCTCTTGCAGATCTTCTCGGAATATCCGATGAGGTGACCGCGAAGGCGCTGCTCCATTACGGCGGCACGGACAGACGCTTCGAATACAAGGGTAAGGTAAACGGCGTTACCATTATCGACGACTACGCCCACCATCCGACAGAGATCCGTGCAACTCTTCTTGCCGCTAAGAATTATCCTCACCGCACTACCTGGTGCGTCTTTCAGCCTCATACTTACACGAGGACTAAAACATTTTTAAGCGACTTCGCCGCTGCCCTGTCACTGTCCGATGAGATCATACTCGCCGACATCTATGCAGCCAGAGAGAAAGATACTCTGGGAATCAGTTCCCAGACACTGCAGCAGGAAATCGAGAAGTCGGGCCATCGGTGTTATTACTTTCCTTCTTTTGAAGAGATTGAAAATTTTCTTCTGAAAAATTGCACAAAGGATGATTTGTTGATAACTATGGGGGCAGGTGATGTCGTAAAAATCGGCGAAAACCTGCTACGAAAATAATTATTCACAATATCCACAGAAAACAGTCGAAATATCCATCGCTTTTCTGTGGATATTTTTATGTATAACTTTCCTTGTATTTAACAGTACTTCCATATACTATCCACATTATCCACATTTGATGAACCCTTGTTCTTGGTTTTGATTATGGCAGTTTGCCTATTTCATTTTAAAAACCGCTATGCTATAATTCAGCATGTGCTATATAGGGGCACAATGAGTTCCCTTGTGGAACAGAGGTGGTGTTAAAATGAGTCATGTAACAATATATCAGGATAATTATACCGATTCTACGGTTATTTCCAACCGTTTTATCGACGAATACATGGAGGACGCGAACGATGCGCAGCTTAAGATCTATCTGTATCTGATTCGCATGATGAGTGCCAGACGCTCTACCAGTATATCCGATATTGCGGACATGTTTAATTACACTGAAAAAGATGTTATGCGCGCTCTGAGATATTGGGAGAAGAAACGACTTCTGACATTGGAATATGACGACAATAAGACCGTTACCGGTATCCATCTGATGGATTTCGCTCAGCCCGCTTCCGCTCCGGCCATTGCACCTGTTCCGTCGGTATCCGCCGCATCGACGGCTCCGCTTGCCTCCGTCGTACCGATCTCTTCCAAATTAAATACGGAAGAGGAACCAGACGAAGACGCTTACGTAAAGCCTAATTATACTCTGGATGAACTGAAAGCTTTTAAATCTGACGAGGCAACTTCCAGACTCCTCTTTGTCACGGAACAGTATTTGAAGAAGACACTCAGCCCTGCAGAAGTCCGCACGATCCTTTTTATCTCGGACAAGCTGGGATTCTCCGAAGATCTGATCGACTATCTGATCCAGTATTGTGTGGATCGTGACAAGAAAGATCTCAGATACATAGAGAAAGTAGCAATCAGTTGGGCACAGCAGGGCATAACGACCCCCAAACAGGCTGCCCGGTTAGCAGGCAAATACGACAAAATTGTCTATGATATCATGAAAGCGCTCGGTAAGAACGGTACACCGACTCACACGGAGGCTTCCTATATCACGCGCTGGATCAAGGAGTACGGTTTCACGGCCGATGTCATCTATGCCGCCTGTGAGCGTACCGTACTCGCCACGGACAAGCATCGCTTGGAATATGCCGACAGTATATTGACCAGTTGGTATCAGGCCGGCGTACATCACAAGAACGATATTCAGCTACTGGATGATCACTATCGCAAGACGAAACCGTCCAGAACCGCTTCCACTAATAAATTTAATCAATTTAAACAGAACAACTATGATTTCGACGCTTTAGAGCAGGAACTGTTAAGCAATTAAAAAATCGAGTTGCGCTCGATTGTGAGATTTGTTCGCTTACGCTTCACAAACTCGTGGCTATCGGAGTAATTTCTTATAGAACAGATATATTATCTGCCGATAATTTCCTGCCGGCCGGAAGGAGTACCATTGTGTCACTGACGAATGCCCAATATGATATGATTCTTCATCAATATGAGATGAAACAATTTAGAAGCCGCCGCGATGCGGAACAAAGACTGGCATATGTCTATGATCATATTCCCGCTTATCGCGAGCTGGAAGAGGCCGTGGCCAGCGTCTCTGTCTCACAAGGTAAAAAGTTGCTTAACGGCGATCCCGACGCCATGGAAGATCTGCGCGATTCTCTTGCAGAATTGTCCGGGCGTAAAGTGCAGCTCTTGGAAGATGCCGGACTGGCTCCCGATTATCTGGAACCGGTGTATGAATGTCCGGACTGTAAAGATACCGGATATGCGGACGGGCAAAAATGCCACTGTTTTAAGCAGGCTATGATTACTCTTCTCTACGAGCAGTCCAATATCCGTGAGATGCTCCGGACGGAGAACTTTGATTCACTTTCTTATGAATACTACGGCGGCGAGGATCTGTCACGTTTCAGAAACGCAGTAAACACCTGCCGTAATTTTATAAAAAATTTCAATTCTGACTACCATAATCTGTTTTTTTATGGTACAGTGGGTACTGGAAAATCATTTCTTTCCGGCTGTGTTGCAAAAGAACTGATTGAGAGCGGGCATTCCGTCATCTATTTCAGTGCGACCGGTCTTTTTGATTTACTATCGAAGAATTCCTTTGATTATAAGAATAGAGATGAACTGCGGGAAACTTATGCGGACTTATATCAATGTGATCTGCTTATCGTTGATGATTTAGGCACCGAGCTGACTAATCAGTTCGTAACTTCCCAGCTTTTTTCGCTTTTAAACGAACGGCATATGGGAAAAAAAGCGACCGTGATCTCCACAAATCTGTCTTTAGAGGAATTGAGGAACCGGTACTCCGACCGTATCTTCTCCCGAATAACCAGTCACTATGAAATCTGTAAACTGACCGGGCAGGATATCCGAATGTACAAGAAACGATTGATGAACAGAAAGTGAGGATTTTTCATGACCAGACGTGAGGAAAAAAGAAATCTGGAAACCATTCCCGTAGGCTCCCTCGGAATCATTCCATTAGAGGGCTGCAGACCTTTAGGAGAGATGGTTGACTACTATCTCGTAAAGTGGAGAACAGAGCGCGAAAGCGAGCATAAAGATTCTCTTGCCTTCTCCGGTTACCAGAGAGATTCCTATATTCTCAAAGCCGATGTACCGCGATTCGGCTCGGGTGAGGCCAAAGGCGTGATCAAACAGTCCGTGCGAGGCTCCGACCTCTATCTCTTAGTGGATGTAGCCAACTACAGCTTAACCTACTCGCTCTGCGGTCATGAAAATCATATGTCACCCGATGACCATTATCAGGATCTGAAGCGTATTATTGCTGCCGTAGGCGGTAAGGCGCGACGTATTACGGTCATTATGCCTTTCCTTTACGAAAGCAGACAGCATAAGAGAACCGCCAGAGAATCTCTGGACTGTGCGCTTGCACTGCAGGAAATGGTAAATATGGGTGTGGATAACATCATAACTTTCGACGCCCACGATCCCCGCGTGCAGAACGCCATTCCGCTGCACGGCTTCGAGACCGTACAGCCCGCTTATCAGTTTGTCAAAGGTCTGTTAACCCATGTGAAAGATTTAACGATAGACAGCGATCATATGATGGTAATCAGTCCGGATGAGGGTGGTATGAGCCGGGCAATCTACATCGCCAATGTGCTTGGTCTGGACATGGGTATGTTCTACAAGAGAAGAGATTACACCAGGATCGTAGGCGGCAGAAATCCCATTGTGGCGCATGAATTCTTAGGTTCCAGCGTAGAGGGTAAAGACATGATCATTATCGATGACATGATTTCCTCCGGAGAGAGTGTTCTGGAAGTCGCATCCGCCTTAAAAGAACGCAAGGCGAACAGAATCTTCGTGTTCTCCACCTTCGGCCTCTTCACAGCAGGATTGGATCGCTTCGATGCGGCATATGCCGATGGCACGATCTGCCGCGTTCTGACCACAAACCTGATCTACCAGACACCGGAGCTGCTTTCCAGAGAATGGTATATCGACTGTGATATGAGCAAATATATCGCCTATATCATTGACACCTTAAACCACGACACCTCCATCAGCGACCTGCTGAACCCCGTGGAGCGTATTCAGTCGATCGTGGCAAGATATAATGCGGGGGAATTGGAATAATATGAAGAAGGCTCCCACGGGAGCCTTTTGTTTGTATTAAAATTGAAAATATATAAACTGTTGTATATCGTACAGTTGTCCATAACAACCATACAACAAAATCGCAAACAACAATATCATAATTCCAGTCACCCGAAACCACCATCCCTGCCGCAGAAACGCATCTGCAACATCCCTACCATGGTACTTGAAATAATCAATCACGAATAGAAACAGAATGGATCCCAGCAAAACATTCATATAATTTTTTGCTACTCCCAGTTCATATAATGAACCGTCGAAAAGAATTGTCCAGTTGTTCGTACGGAACATATTAACCAGCACCTCTTTAGCCTGATCGAGTTCACCAGCACGAAAAAATAACCACGCGAAAGACACCAACAAAAACGTGATTACCGTTTGGAATATTTTCCGACTAAACCGCCTTCCCGTTTTTTCTTCCTCTTTTCCTAAAACGTTCAACCACTTCTGCCGATACCGCATCGTTCGTTCCGCTACTTCCTCACTCACATCTTCTATTACCTGATATATTCCGTTTAAAATTCCCCAGAAAATAAATGCAAACGATGCACCATGCCATAACCCGCTGACTGCAAATACAGTCAGTAGATTCCCTCGTTTCCGTATTGTACCCTTCCGATTACCGCCAAGAGGAATATATAAATAATCGCGGAACCAGCCTGAAAGAGAAATATGCCATCTGCGCCAGAATTCCTTTACACTTCTCGCATAATACGGCGCATTGAAATTATCCATCAAGTGGATCCCCATAATCAACGCTGATCCTCTCGCAATCGTAGAATACCCATAGAAATCACAATAAATCTGAATCGAAAAGAAAAGTGTTGCCACAACAACATAGAATCCCGGATACGCTGCACTATCCCCGTAAACAGTATCTACAAGAATTGCTGCTCTGTCAGCGATCACCATCTTTAGAAATAACCCATATAGAACCAGAAGTGATCCCCTTCGTATATTTTCATAAGAAAGCGACTGCGGCGTATGGAGTTGCACCAGAAGGTTCTTGGACCGCTCGATCGGTCCTGCCACAAGCTGCGGAAAAAAGGATACAAACAGCGCATAGCGAAGGAAATTTTTCTCTGCGTAAATATCTCCACGGTACACATCAATCAAATATCCAAGGGCTTGTAAAATATAGAAAGAAATACCAACCGGCAGCAAAATATTGCCTCCCCAGCTAATCTCATCTATATGAATATATGATAACAGACGATTTAGGACTGAAATTCCGAATTGAAAATATTTAAAGAACCCTAGAATAGCCAGATTTAGTAAAATACAGATAGCAAAGCATAATTTCTGCTTTACGCATAATTTCTTCCGTTCGGAATCCTCTGTACTATCTGCCTCACGGCTTCTCATTTTTTCAATGATTATTCCACATAAATAAGTAAGTAACGTACAGAAAAAAAGCAGTGTGACATATAACGGATTCCACTGCATATAGAAGTAATAACTTGTAATCAATAACCAGATATATCGAATCTTGCGGGGCAGACAATAATAAACAATCACAACAAGAGGTAAAAAGAGTATATATTGTGGTGTATTAAACAGCATGTATTGATTCCATCCTTATTCGTATTTTAATAATCAATCTCCATTGTCTGTACCACGTCATTCGGAGCGTCTGTCATCCGCGCAACGATGGTACAGATTCCTGTCTCTCCTTCAGGCACCGTAAATTCTTTGTTTTGTTCGAAATCCTGAATCATATATTGTTCTCCTTCCGATGGCGTCAATATGATTCTGTATTCCATCCCCTCTTCCCGGTTAGATGCAACCCAGACGGTTTTGTATGCTTCGGATGGCTCAGCACCATCTTCAGAATTTCTGAAGTATATCCCATATATGGCCGGGGCGGATTCACGGAGTTTCTCTGCATAAGACTCGTGAAAATACTCCGCATTCTCAGATTCTTCCTGTGATACTACCTGATAAAAAAAGCGTGTAAATATTTCAGCGCCTGCATCGTTTAAATGGTGCAAGTCACGAAAGTACTTATTATAATGGATCGGCAGATACTCTTCCTTTACAAGATTAAAATCATAGAATGGAATCCCATACTTGTCCGCAATTTCTCTAACCTCATCTACATAATTATCATAATTTAACGTACTGATTAGTCTGAGATCATCCATAGGAGTCACATAGAGTGTAATCGGAATTTCTCTTTCCTGACAATACTGTATCGTCATTTGTAAATATTGTTTACTTTTATCACTCAACGGATTTTTTTTCATAATTCGATTTGGCCCATAATGTCTTCTTTCATCTGAAAGCTCCTTTGCAGAAGCAGAACGACCTTGCTTCATGTACGTGACATTTTCATCATGAAATTGGTAGCTATGATAATCTTCTGTGCCCTTGTGATCTATTGTATCCTTTACGTAATCCCAATCCCCTAATTTTGAACGATATCTGGCAAAAGGTAAGCAAAGCTCCACACAATTACCCCATTTTGCGACTGACAGCATATATTCCCATTTATTTATCGAAGGCTTCATATAATCTGTGTTGCACCATGCAAGATGAGCATCATCAACCGGATCTGCATCATAACTATCATCATATATACTACACATATAAAACATCTCTACAAATACATGTGACAACTCATTGTCCCGATCCGCTTCCCGTAACAAATAGAATGTGCTATTCATCCGCTGTGATCCGGAAGCTAAATTAAAATTATATTCTCCATTCAATTCATCCAATATCTGAGGATTAATATCGCAGAACACATGTGACGAACCCAGATAAAGATTGTCAATTTTGCCTCTATCTTCATAATAATCGTGCCAAAGAATACGCCCCCAATCACTCTCTGTTACATATATATAATTCAACCAAAAGATAATCCCCGTAAAAACAGCCACCGCTGCCATAATTCCGATAAATTTCCCTATAGGATCTATTGCCTTAAAACATTTCTGTCTCTGCATACCATTCCCTTTATTATCAAAGCTTAAACCATATCTATTTGCATTTTCTTTTTTATTATTTATAGTATACATTTTTTAATTTATTGTCAATAATCCGCCAAACTCGCTTATGATTCGCTTTTTTGTTTTTATTAAACATTATGCACTCAGGACTTTCACCCGTTAGATCTCTATCCATGGTAGACAAACAAAATAGGAATGCCAAAAAGGAGACATTCCTATTTCACGTATCTTCACACTCGCAGCCACAAATGCAAGCGTCTGTTTGAAAAGATTACTATTCGCGTTTTATACCACCTGTCGCATCAACAATTTCTCCCTTAATTGTCGTGTTTTTAAGCACTACATTTGTCCCGGCCATATTATAGAACGCGCCGTCCAGCGTACAGTTCTCAAGCCTGATATCATCTGCCGACTTTATAATTCCCATGCTGGCTTTTGCATTTCCCTTAAAGGTTGAATTGGTTATTTTAACATGCTTCGTGGTGCGATAGTTGTGCTCAATATCAATGCCATACTGCGGATCGGTTCCGCTTGCATAATTGAACTGACAGTTGTCTATCATAACATTATTCGCATCTGTAATGGAAAGATTGCTTCTTCTGTTATGATGAAGATTGCAATTCTCAATCGTTACGCCATCGCAGGATGGTTTCGCACTGCTGGAATACGCCCCCAGGTAAATACCGTCGCCCCAACATTTGGAAACCTCCACATCACTGATATAGACATTTTTGCAGCCGTCGATCTGTATTCCATGACCTGCCTCGCCGCCTTTACCGGTATGAATATCTCGATCCCCTATGATCTGACCGCCGGAAATGGTAACATTATCACGGTCAAACGCATATATGATGCGATAATGACTGCTGTTATTCCCGATCGCCACAAGCAACGCGCTGGGAGACATGATCAATTTCTGATTATCTGTCAGAACGATACCCCCGAAACCATTGTCGTCGCTTATTGTAGCGCCAATCCGATAAACCCCTGCCGGAATATACAGATAATCACACAACCCGGGATTCCATTCCCAATTCCGCAAAAGCTCATTGATGGCTATCGCATCATCAACCGTATCGGGCTTCTGTTCATATATGAGAGCTCTTCCTTCCGGCAGAACCTCTTCCTCTTCTCCTTTCACAATCACATTACATTGTTGAACATATCTGCTGCTGCCCACACGGAGCGTTATTGTAGCCGCACCTATTTTTTTCATAGTGACCAAACCGTTTTTATCTACAGCTACCCTGTCTTCATTGTTACTTTCCCACTTGAGTTTATTGGGATCTGCCGCCTGAGATTCTTCCCATTCCACCGTCAACTGATACGTATCGCCCACTTTTCCTTCGATCTTCTGCCCTGCCTCTTTCAGAATCGGCACATCGACTATGGTGATCTTACACTGGGCCTTTTTGTTGCCATCCTGCGCAGTCGCTGTTATCGTTACTGTCCCTTCGTTCTTAAACTTGACAGTTCTGGTGACCGCCCTGTCTCCGTCCACGCCGGAACTCTCAACAGGAATCTCGACTGTCGCAATATTGCCGTTGGATGTAGACCAGATTACAGTCGGATTCGCTATTTTTTCCCAACTGTCCTCCGGTGTGATCGTAGCAGTAAGCTGCACTTCTTTTTCTGCAAGACGCAGCGAAAGGCTGGTCTTGTCTAACGTTATGCTCTTAACATGATTGATCCGGTACGCTTTCCTTTGAATCTTAAAGGAATAAGTTTTGGTTCCACCGTAATCCCCTCTTCCGCGCAATGTTACTTTTGCAGTGCCTGCCTTGATATTATTCTTGTATTCCACTATTTCATAACACCCGTTCCCTAATTCATTTCTCTTATTTTTGGCATCGGTACTGTTAGTGTATACATGAATATCGCTTGATGACAATGTTATTTCCTCTCCGGTATATTCCTGCGGGTCAATGACAATCTTCAATTTACTGATATTATTTTCAAATATCCGATAACTGCCCTCACCGAAGGAACCTTCATAACACCCCATTCCCTGTACAGTCACTTTGACGGTAGTGTTCTTCTGAGGAGGCTGTCCACTTTCCATGTCTTCATATTTAAAGGTAAACTCTTTGACATAGTCCGTTCCCGCAACCAGCTTCTTACCATTCACATCCTTGATTGCGACGATTGACTTCCATGCGTCCCTCTTCGTACTGTACGGTTTATCCGGAATTGATATGATTGCCTTACTAATATCACCGGCCGTAACCTGTAGCTGCACGTTTTTTGTATATCCCTTATAATTCCCATTACCGGTAATCTCGCAACTCATGATTGTGCCAGGATTTTTATTGTCTTTTACTTTTACCGTATAATCGGTTTTGTTTTTCAAAACATTTCTATCTTGATCTTTGATGACAAAATCCGGCACGGCGCCGCCTTTTTGATAAGTGACCTCCGGTATCCCACCCTTATCTGTTACATTCTTTCCCCAGACAATCGTCAGATTCTTCTCATCATTATTGGGCGTAATCTCATATTTCTGCTTAAGCGTCCCTTTATATCTGCCTTTACCGGTAAAAGTAACCGTTACCTTTCCGACTTTCTTGGCATTGCTGTACTTTATGGTATAATCTTTCCCTTCCGTAAGGGTTTCTTTCATTTCTCCTGCTCCATACGTCAGCAGTCCTGCTTTTTCCTGAAAGATTCCGCCATACTTATTCACTATTTTCTGAGAAAAAGGAATACTTCCTTTCCACTGCTCTCCTAACGCAGCATCCCCGATATTCCGGTCGCCTACCAGCTTTAAATTCACATTTTTACTGCCACGGTAACCGGCAGCTCTTCCGGCTTCCGAAGGATATATCGTAACATAGGCGCCCTCTATCCCATTCGCAGAGACTTCATATTCATACAGAGTTTCGCCCAGAATCTGCCCGCCTAATTTGAGCTCATCAATCGTTATGTCCGATTTGGATAACGCCGTTCCATGATATTCGTACTGTTTTTGTCCAAGCTTCACCGATGCGGAACTGAAATTGAGGTTTTTATCTTTCAGAATAACAAGCTGCATTTGGAAAGATCCTGCAAAGTTACCGATGCCGTTTACAATATAATTGTATATTTGTCCCGGTTTATAAGAATCTCCTTTTCTATAGTCCATCGACTGCCCGGACTCCTCCGCCAGCTTTTCGGACAGAAGCGTATAATCACAAATAAAATCTTTATTCACAGCCAGTTTTTTCTTACCAAATGTCAGAACAGGACTGGGAATCTTCAAAATCTTGCTGTAATTAACCGTCTGTTCATACCCCGGGGAGTGGTCGACCTCAGTACCGGTTTCGTCAGCAGCTTCTTTGTCAGTATTATAGATATCAATATCATTTATATTTAAAGGCCTAATCGTATAATATAAGGTCACACTGCCGCTGTACTGCCCCTTCAGATTAATGGTAACGCTTGGCGCTTTGGCAGTATTATAAACAGCGGCGTCAATGTTATTCTTGTAACTCAAGGTATAATCTGTCTTTTCTGTTAATAGGATATCCTTATAATAAACGCGGATGTCCTGCGTGATTTTCTGCCCCGAATAAACAAAATCTTCACTTTCTCTCTTGAAACCGGCTACCCAGATATCCCCGGATAGGTCAAGAAGCTTATCATTGGTATCCGAAGGCGCAACTTCCACCTTACCAACAGCCGTCAGACCGTCACACTCCGCAGTAATATATGTAATTCCCTCCGCCCTTGCCTTAATCTCACCGGTTTCATTTACGGCAGCAACGGCTTCATTGCTGCTTTCCCACGAAATCTTTGCCTGAATATTTTCCGGCGCAGTCGTTGCTGTCAATTGCTCCGTGTCTCCCGGCTGCATGGTTATATCGGTTTTATCTAATATGATCTCACTGATGTGCTCTTCCGCCTCTGGTTGTACCATATCGCTGTCGGAAAGCACAAAGTCTTCAACCGCAATATCATTTTCGGAAACCGAAATAATATTATCTGTTATTTTATCTAATTCCGAATTCTCATGATCAATACCTTCCGGCGTTTCCGCTGCATCGCTGTCTTCCGTCAACGTATCGTCTCCGTTCTCCTCCTGATCTATGTCTTTTGTGTCCGTCATATCATCCGTTATTTTATCTATATCGTTCTCTTCTATATCTATCGTATCCTCCTGTGCTTGATCTATATCGGCAATATCATTTTGAAACAGAAACGGAACTGTTGCTGCCGCATAAAAATCTTCGTCCTTATCTTCTCCTGTTCCCAGATAATATGCCACCCGAATATAGTAGTCATAATCATCCTGCTCTGCATCTTCTTCGGAAGCAAGCTCTATCATTTTATAGTAATCGCTCTCTTTGTCCTCGTTCTCTGTCATTATAAAATACGGCGAATCTGACACAACCTCATAGTTCGTCCAATCATCTTCTTCATTCATAAGACTGGCACTGCCTGCTGCCATTCCCTTTTCTCCGCGGAGAATATTCCAGCGCAGCGTACCGTTTTCTTTTTGATCAGGTATCGTATTAATGTCGTAATTGGCAAATAAAACCAGACAGTCCACAGCAGCAAAAGAAATCGGCAAATCGTATACGAAATTGGAATCATTCGGATCAGGAAGTTTTTCGCCTTTTTTGATCTGTCCGATATGTAAAGCCGGTAACTTCGTTTCCGTATCTAGCTCAGAATCTGTAACCTCTGCAATTTCATCCTGCATGGAACCCGTTGCATCCTTGTTCTGCTCTTCATTCGATTTTTCGTATAGACCTTCTTCCTTTTCATTTTCTTTTATTTCACTTTCCGAAAAATACTCACTATCAGCTGACATCTCGCCGGAAAAAGCATTATTTTCCGCAACCGCATTTTCCACTGCCACGGCATCCTCCGCTGCAAATGCAGGAATAACCCCACAGTCACTAACCGTCATTACTATCGTAAGCATAGCTGCAATCCATCTTTTCATATTTCGCATAATTTATCCTCTCCTTAGCGTTCTCACACATTTTGTATCACCGGGAATAACTCTCACAGTCCACGGAGAATGCATGCTCTTCGCGCTCTCCAAAACATGAAGTTATACTTAGGCGGCGTTCTTTTACGCCTTAGTATAACTTCTCGTTCTATTATAGCACAAAATAGTATTTGCTGATAGGGCTTTACACATTTACAAAATCGCGCATATTTTGTTCTAAACTTGACTTTTCCCGATTCAATGCTATACTTAGATTTTGGAAAAGGCCGTTAATTCAAGGTTTTTCCAAAATATACACGTCAGTTCGAGACCTTCCTGACGTAAAACAAAACTAAAGGAGACAAATGCATATGAAAAAACAATCTTACAGTGAGACGATTCCCGTAAGAATCGCCCCGCCCATGTCACTGACACTCTTGGTTCAGGCGGCCATGATCGCCGCAATCTACGTTGTGCTGACTTTTATCGCCAACGCTTTTGGGCTTGCCAATTACGCCGTGCAGGTTCGATTCTCTGAAGCACTCACGATTCTGCCTTATTTCACACCCGCTGCGATACCCGGTCTGTCCATCGGCTGTCTGCTCAGCAATATCCTGACGGGCTGTGCCCTACCCGACATCATCTTCGGCAGTCTTGCAACATTGATCGGCGCACTCGGTACTTACGCACTGCGCAAATGGAAATGGTGTGCTCCCGCATGTCCGATTATCGCCAATACGATCATCGTACCGCTCGTACTGATCTACGGATACGGATTGACGATCGAAGGATTATCCGTGTTGCAGTGTTTTGGGTACTACTGTCTGACCGTAGGTGCAGGCGAGATCATTTCGTGCGGTGTACTTGGTATGATCCTATTATTTGCCTTACAAAAATACAGACATATTCTTTTCAAGGAAAACTAACATCCAAAAGACCGCGCGGGCGAAGAGATAACCCTCCGCCCGCGCGGTCTCCTTTATTCTCTCTTATAATCCACTTTAAAGTATATCTCTATCGTCCTGTTCTTCCTCTACATCTTTCGTATATGCCCGCCTGATATATCCGGTAATGGAATAGTACACCGGAATTGTTAAGAACACCGCCCATGCCGGATGCCACAGTGAATACATAATGCCGGCATACAGAAACACAAGCAAGGCCAACACCGGATAAGCGAACAGATCCGGATTATGCTGCCGCACCGCATGGATCAGTGTGCTGATAATCGGCACCATAAAGAAAATCAGCCAACCCGGATGCCACAGATCAAAAAAGATTCCTGTCAGAATATAAACTACAATCGCAATGATACCGAGCGGAAGCTCCGCCTCCTTCCCTCGTGTAAAAATGTGATCTCTCGCCTCATCTCCGTTGACACGTATGCCGTTCTTATCGATATGTACTTCATTGTCGTTTTTCATATCATGCACGTGGATTCCGCGCCAACTCACATGAACCTCTCCGTCCTTGTCCTTCACATGGATACCGTCAAATCCTACATGTACGTCCTCTTCCACTTCATCAGCACCGCTCTGCTCGTATTTTCCGCTTTCCTTCTCCTCTCCTTGATTCTCT
Source organism: uncultured Lachnospiraceae bacterium (assembly GCA_947175435.1). Taxonomy (GTDB): domain Bacteria; phylum Bacillota; class Clostridia; order Lachnospirales; family Lachnospiraceae; genus UBA3282. The sequence goes on from CAMWMS010000004.1 coordinate 14,486, forward strand.
GTATCTGCCCCGAATTCAACGCCTGTCTGAAGCTCCATTAGCAATGCTTTCTTTTCCGAATCATGCGGTTCTTCGTCCCCTTCCTCCTCATGTATCTTCAGCAGTTCATCCAAGGAGACATGATATAACTTCGCCAGTGCAATCAGGTTGTCCGTATCGGGAGAGGCTTCCGCCCTTTCCCATTTACTGACCGCCTGCCTGCTGATCCCCAGCTTCTCCGCCAGAGCCTCCTGTGACAGATTATTCTCCTTACGCAGCGCTACCAGTCTGCTTGCGATTTCAAGATTCATATGTTCCTCCGTTCCGAAGCGTTGTCCCCGCGATATAATATCTCGTGTTATAATAACAATTGGTATTGTATTCGGTGCATAGCGCTTCTCCGTAAATTTCTATGAGGCAATCATATAGAAAAAAGACTCCCTGCGCTACAACTTCTGCTTTCCAAAGCAGGAAATATCGGTTGCTTACACCAAATGTGCCCGCAACTTTTGGTTTCCTGTGCCCTAAATATGCTGTTTTGCGAAAGCTTCAAGCTTTCCCTATTGTTCTCTTCTCCCTATATTTACTGTTCCTTCCGTACATAAGTGATAAACTGATTTCCGTTTTCTTTCAGCCATTCCGTAGAATCATTCATACCCTTTTTATATAATGTTCCCGTGACGGGGTCCATCACAACAATATTTAATTCATTAAATCCAACAATCAGCACCGCATTCCCGTCGTCTAACAATGTCAGCACCGGCAGATCCAGATTCACATAATAGAGTACGGCATCCAGACTGCACCCCGACAGATCGAGTACCGTGCAATCCTGCAGATCAGATTCCAGAATCGAGAACACAGAACTTCCCCGGTTTAGCAGTCTCTCTGTATTTCTGGATAGTCCCTCATACTTCAGGATTGTGTCCAGACAAACCGCCAGTGAACTTCTCGTCTCCGACATCTCATCCTCGGTGATTGCCATGATCTGATTCCTGGTGCTTCTCGTCACCCTTCTCCATATGTATTTCCCGTCATCATCCACTACCGATCCCGCGAGACGATACGCCTGCTCCACCGCTCTTCCGGGATTTTCATAGATTCCCTCGACACCGTTCTTGGCATATACATAATAGAGCGGTTGACGATTCTGTGCTTCAGGCATCTCGATGGCACGATTTCCCTCAAACAGCACTTCCTTCGGCGACAAATGCTGCAAACCACGGCCATCTATCTCATTCTTAACTTCAATCTGGCAGATCGTCTCATAATTCTCGGTAACCACATATCCGATCGTATTGCTTCCTGTTTTAACCTGCTCCGTGCTCATGATCTGATCATCCGTCGTGGGCACATAGCTTTCACTTTCTTCGTCCCACATCACTCTGGTAAGGGTGATCTGATTCTCCTCCACAGAACTTTCCACTACGTATATGTCATCTTTACGGTAGCTCTTGAGCACTTTGCCGTCATCTCCCTGAATCCGCACACAATACATGGGATAAGTCTCGATTCCGGCATTGCTTACCGCAATATCCCGCTGCCTCGCCAGACCGTAAATCAGATCCTCTTCCATAAATCCGAGCACCGATATATATTCACCTTGTCCTGCACTGATGGCAGTCTGCTCCTGCGTATTCAAGTTCATAAGCATAAGCTCGTTGCAGGCATGCGGATCCGTGCCCGCCTGCCATACAAGCATCTTATTAGACCCAGACACATGATAGCCATCCTCCCGCAAACCGGAAACAATCACCTGATATTCCTGAGATTTCAAATCCACCGCATAAACACTCCCGGACAGAATAAAGTAGTATATTCCCGACTTATTCACGTAGGACAATTGTCTGATATCTGTTTTTAACAATTCATAAGATCTGTCGTATGGAATATAGACTAACTCCTCCACTGTGTTGGTCATGCTGTTGTAATAATATACAGCCACGCCCACATTGCCCTCATGGCGTCCCCTGTTCATATAGCCATATACCAGAAAAGTCACGTTACCCGTCTCATCCACCGCTAAGATCTGTATATCGTGCTGATTGTAAATATTTCTGGCATCATCCATTCCCTCTGTATTTCCATAGAAACTGAACAGCCTGATAAGTTTATTATCCGTTACATTATAACTGTAGAGCTTGTCCGCCACCGTAAAAGCAAACACATTCCCACCGTCGCTCTCGTTCATCTGCACTTCATCCCCGGCAATTCCGAGTACAATCTTATTATTGATGTAGATGTCAGCTTCCTCATCGAAAATCTGATCCATCTCCCTCTCATAATCCAGCAGATACATTCGATCCGGAGTATAGCGGATACGATAATACTCGCCGATCCGATAATATTTAGTCTCCCTGCCCTCTCTGATGGTCGCAAGATATTCCATGCTAAAGGAACCCGTCTGCTCTGTCAGCTCACGAATCATAATATCTGGTTCCGTTATCTTATGAACCGGCAGCTCCCCCCATGTCACCTGATTAAAGCTGCTGTGTATCGTCACTTTATGAAAAGTGCTGTTGTCTCCTTCCGAATTAGATTCGAGATATTTGGTCAGTTCCGCTGCGGCCTCTTTATCAAAAGTCCTCTCGTGAAAATCCTTGATATAATCCAGTTTCTCCTGCACATGCAGAGAATCGCCCAGTACAATCCTTGTATAATAACGTATCGGCGTATTCTCTGCCGGCGTAACCAGAAATACCAGCATATATTCCGTATTATACTCGATCAAATCTTTCAGCGTAATATTGAAATCGATCCGTTTGTCACTCTGTTCATATTCTTCTACATCGGTACTCTCCACCAGCCGTTCTCCGTTCAGGCTGCGTACTTCAAAAGCAATCCCGGCAATATCTATTCCATAAGTATCCAGGTGCACATCGATCTTCCTGTCGCTTCCTACCGGCTGCAGCGTTCCCCGCAGATAGGCGCTGTCCATACTTTCCGCATAACCGTGCAGGCTATTGACGTCATATCCGTCTACAGACATAGATATAATCGGATAGACAGCCTCTCCCATTTCAGTTGTCATATCGGTGTTGCCCTGATTCATCACCATGCTGATCAGCATAAGCGCTGCCGCGAAGATGATTCCCAGCAAACTTCCCTTTATGATCGCTTTTTTCATATAAGTCCTCATTTCTGTACGCATTTGAGACTACTTACATATATACCCGTCTCAAATCAGCCTGTTCAGAGTCGGATCAACATGCAGAAGCCGCATCACCTCATCGGCCTCCTGTCTGACTCTCTGCTGTTTATTCCCACCACCGCAGGATTTCCTGACTGCCCGTATCAGCAGATTTTTCGGCGTATGCTCCATATCAATGAATTCGAGAATACTTGTCTCATAACCGGCCGCCTCCAGCAGATTGGCACGCAGTGCATCCGTGACAAGCGCCGAAAGCCGCTCCTTGATTATACCGTACTTAAGGAGCGGAGACAATGCTTCATTATGAATCTGTCTGTTTATCTCATGCTGACAGCAAGGTACGGACAAGATCACCTGCGCGCCCCATTCGACAGCCTTCGCGAGAGCATAGTCGGTGGCGGTGTCACAGGCATGCAGTGTCACCACCATATCAACCGTACTCTCCTCTTCATATTCGGCAATATCACCCTTGATAAAATGTAGCTTATCATATCCGTATTTTTGGCTTAGGGCATTACAGTTTGTAATTACGTCTTCTTTCAGATCCAGTCCCGTAATCTCCACATCATAGCCCCGCAGATCATGCAGATAATAGTACATGGCAAAAGTAAGATAAGATTTACCGCAGCCGAAATCTATGATATGCACGGTATTCTCTTTTGAGAGTGTTGGCAAAATATCTTCAATAAATTCCAGAAAACGGTTAATCTGCTTAAATTTATCATAGCGGGCATGGACAATCTTTCCTTCCTTTGTCTGTACACCCAGATCAACCAAAAACGGAACCGGAATGCCCTCCTGCAAAATATACTGTTTCTTCCTGTTATGCGCCAGTTTTACAGTCCTACCCGCCTCTGCCTCTTTTTCCGTGCTCTCGATCTTCTTCTTACTGATCGTCATCTTACCTTTCTTACTGACCAGAACGACCGCCCTACAGCCTTGATGCGACACTTCGCACTGCTTAAAATCTCTTTCCAGCACTGCTGCTATGTGCCAGATCACCGCATCCTGATCCAGATTTTCATGAAAAACCTGCTTGCCTTCATAAGTGGTCTGCTGGAAAAGCAGTCTGCCTTTTACCATAACAGGCCTTATTTTAATTTTAAACGCCCCGTTTTTATCTCTTGGATTGCTGAGAATAATCTGATAGAGCCCCTCATCCACTGTTTCCTGTAAAAGTTCTTCAAGCTGTTCTTCCATCTTTTCTCCGTTTCAAAGCATCTACGCCAACGCATTATGCTTCTATTTTAATCAGATTACCATAAAACCACAACTAAAATTTTAAAATCCCATTTCGATTGGAATGGCGTTTCCTGTAGATCTCATAGGAAAGAAGCACTTGGACAAATTCCGTGACTCTGTCCCAGTCCATATCTTTGTCCTCTCCCTCCTCCGGCTGCTCTTCCTTTGTCTTTCTAATCTTATCCACGATAATCTGGGTCAATCTGTATATCTGCCATTTATCCGGATATTCATCGTAGATCATACTGCCCTCATAATCGATACGATCCAATGTTTCTGCTATGATCTTCTGATATTTCTTCGCTTCCGTCGGATACATCTGCTGTAAATATTCCAAATCCCGCGTCACGCTGTCTTCCTGCTGATAATAAAGCGGAAGCGGATAGGCCATATAGAACGGCAATATTCTGGATTGATTCATACTGCACCAACTCTATGTCTTTTTATTCTATCATATGCAGTTTCATGTGTAACGCGAATCGCGAAGTTTTCCGGTCAATTTCCGACAAAAATTAAGCTTCGCGAGGTTGCGAGATATTGCTTATGAGATGCTACGCTTCTCCGCAAACTCGAAGTCTAACACACAATTTACTACAAAAAGAGCGAGAGACGGATATTATATACATCCGCCCCTCACTCTTTTAATTACATGTGCTATTTATTGTCGCACGGTCTCTATTCTTGCCACTGCCCGCTTTAAGGCCAGCTCTGCTCTGTTCATATCCGTACCCGGATCGTGCTCTTTGAGCCTCTCCTCAGCACGCGACTTCGCCTCCTCGGCACGATTTACGTCAATTTCCGACGGCCATTCTATGATTTCGGCAAGAATTGTAACCTTATCCGGCAGAACCTCGGTAAATCCCGCATGCAGTGCGGCCTCCTTCACTTCCTCTCCCCGTGTAATCGTCAGGATCCCCGGAGCAACGATCATCGTCATCGGAATGTGATCTTTGTAAATACCGACTTCTCCCTCTACCGTATTAAATTCCACCATAGACACTTCGTCCTCATAGAAAACTCTGTCCGGTGTAATAATTTTTAAGGTAAAATTTCTATTATCATCAGCCATACGCTACCTCATATACTCTTTGTCTGGAAGAATGCGATCCCTACTTAACACGCGCGAGTACATCGTCTATGCTGCCTGCATTCAGGAAGTAACTCTCCGGAATATCATCGTGTTTACCTTCCAGAATCTCTTTAAAGCCGCGGATCGTCTCTGTGATCGGCACATACTTACCATTCAATCCGGTAAACTGCTCTGCCACATGGAAAGGCTGAGACAGGAATCTCTGTATTCTTCTCGCACGGGCAACCACAAGCTTATCCTCCTCGGAGAGCTCATCCATACCGAGGATCGCGATGATATCCTGCAGCTCCTTATACTTCTGCAGAATCTCCTGCACGCCTCTGGCTACTTCGTAATGCTCCTGTCCTACGATTCTCGGATCAAGAATTCTTGACGTGGACTCCAACGGATCCACCGCCGGATAGATACCCAACTCCACAATGGAACGGGACAGTGTCGTAGTAGCATCCAGATGTGCAAACGTTGTTGCCGGAGCCGGGTCTGTCAAGTCATCCGCAGGCACATATACAGCCTGTACGGAAGTGATGGAACCGCTCTTGGTAGATGTGATACGCTCCTGCAAAGCGCCCATCTCCGTCTGCAGTGTAGGCTGATAACCAACCGCTGAAGGCATACGTCCAAGCAGTGCCGACACCTCGGAACCCGCCTGTGTGAAACGGAAGATATTGTCGATAAACAACAGCACATCCTTACCACCCTTATCACGGAAATATTCCGCCATCGTAAGTCCGGTCAGACCTACTCTCATTCTTGCTCCCGGCGGCTCATTCATCTGTCCGAACACCATGGTAGTCTTGTCAATAACGCCGGACTCCTCCATCTCATGGTACAGATCGTTACCCTCTCTGGTACGCTCGCCTACACCGGTAAATACGGAATAACCGCTGTGCTCTGTCGCAATATTACGGATCAATTCCTGAATCAAAACTGTCTTACCTACGCCTGCACCGCCGAACAGACCAATCTTACCGCCCTTCTGGTAAGGACACAGCAGGTCAACGACCTTGATACCTGTCTCCAAAAGCTCTGTAGCCGTGGACTGCTCTTCAAATGCGGGAGCCGGTCTATGAATCGGCTCATAACCTACATCAGTGGGAGCCGGTTTATTATCAATCGGCTCGCCCAGAACGTTAAAGATACGTCCCAGTGTATTCTCACCTACAGGAACCGTGATCGGTGCTCCGGTTGCAATCGCATCCATACCTCTCACAAGTCCGTCAGTAGAACCCATAGCGATACATCTAACGGTGTCATCACCCAGATGCTGTGATACTTCTACGACCAGCTCATCTCCACTCTTGAGTGGAATCTTGATCGCATCATTGATCTCCGGCAGGTTACCCGCCGAAAACTTGATATCCAACACAGCACCGATAATCTGAGTGATTTTTCCAAGATTTTCACTTGTTTTTACTTCTGCCATCTCTTTTTCCTTTCACTCATGTTATTTCGTGTTTATTTTCTGATGCGCAACGCCTATCCGTCGTTGTAAAATGCAACTTTCTTCTTTCACAACCTGGAAGAATGCATGCTTTTCGCATTCTTCCGAACATGATTTAGTTACTCTTAGGCTGTGTCCTTTACAGCCTTAGTGTAACTTCATGTTCTAGGATATTGCGTTTGCACCTGCAATAATTTCTGTTAATTCCTGCGTAATAGATCCCTGACGTGCTCTGTTGTACATCAGTGACAAGTGATCTATCATTTCCTCAGCATTGCTTGTCGCGGAATCCATAGCCTGCATTCTTGCACCGTTCTCACTGGCAACAGCTTCCACCAAACCACCGTAGATCAGGCTTGTAACATATTTCGGAATGATCATGTCAAGCGCCTCATCATCTTCGGGCTCGAAGTTCATCATTGCCTTACTGCCAGTCTCCTTGCCCGCTTCACCGCTTTCCGGTGCCTCTACGGGAAGAAGCTTTAACAGCGTCGGCACATGCACCACGGTATTCTTAAATCCCGTGTAAGCAAGATAGATCTCATTGATCTCACCTGCGGCATAAGCGTCCAGCAGCTTTTTGCTGATACCCATGGCATCCACATAAGACGGTTCCTCGATGATATCCGAGTTTTCCTCCATGATATGATAGCCATTGCGCTGCAATGCATCCTTGCCTTTCTTGCCGATCGCATAAATCTCCAGATCTTCTTTCTTAAAATCGCCCTTGGTAATCAGCTTGGTAATATTAGAATTATAGCCGCCCGCAAGACCTCTGTTGGAAGTGATCACAATAACCGCCTTCTTCCCGGATTCTCCTGCCTTCAAGTAAGGGTGATTCAAGCTGCCTGTCTTCGCCAGCATGGAAGACACTGTCTCATACATACAGTTAAAATATGCTTTCGACTGTTCCGCACGTTGTTTCGCTCTCTGCAGTTTCACGGTAGAAACGAGTTTCATGGCTTTGGTAATCTGCTGAGTACTCTGTATACTGCCTTTACGCCTTTTAATGTCTCTCATTGAGGCCATAGCGTCACCTTCCTCTTTCTCTATTTCTACTATTTAAACTGCGCCTTGAACTCTTCAACGGCCTTACGAAGTTTACCGTCTGTCTCCTCGGTAATCTCTTTATCCTGCGCGATTGCACTCGGCACATCGGGATATTTCGTATCCAGGAACTCAAAGAACTCCTTCTCAAATCTTGTGATGTCTTCTACCGGAACATCCAGCAGATATTTATTCGTCACCACATATATGATAATTACCTGATACTGTACCGGCATGGGCTGATACTGCGGCTGCTTCAGGACTTCCTTGATTCTTTCACCCTGTGCCAGCTTCTCCTTCGTATCGGCATCCAGCTCCGAACCGAACTGTGAGAATGCTGCCAGCTCACGATACTGTGCCAACTCTGTACGGATCGGCGCCGCAATCTTCTTCATTGCCTTGATCTGAGCAGCTCCTCCTACACGGGATACGGAAAGTCCCGCATTAACTGCCGGTCTGAAACCTGAATTAAACATCTCTGTCTCCAGATAGATCTGTCCGTCCGTGATAGAAATAACATTAGTCGGAATGTACGCGGATACATCGCCCGCCTGCGTCTCGATGATCGGAAGCGCCGTCAGAGAACCGCCACCATACTCTTCGCTCATTCTTGCCGCACGCTCCAAAAGTCTGGAGTGCAGATAGAATACGTCACCGGGGTAAGCTTCACGTCCCGGCGGTCTCTTAAGCAGCAAAGAGAGTGTACGGTATGCAGCAGCATGCTTACTCAAGTCGTCATAGACTACCAGCACATCCTCGCCATTCTCCATCCACTCTTCACCGATCGCACATCCGGAATACGGAGCAATATACTGTAACGGTGCCAGCTCACTGGCTGTTGCGGCAACTACGGTCGTATATGCCATCGCACCATACTCTGTCAATGTCTTAACAATAGAAGCAACCGTAGATGCTTTCTGTCCTATGGCAACATAGATACATTTAACACCCTGGCCCTTCTGGTTAATGATCGTATCGATCGCAATCGCAGTCTTACCGGTCTGTCTGTCACCGATGATCAACTCACGCTGACCTCTTCCGATCGGAACCATGGAGTCGATTGCCTTGATACCTGTCTGCAACGGTGTATCAACGGATTTTCTTGTGATAACGCCGGATGCAACCCTCTCAATTTTACGATATTTATCAGTCTGAATCGGTCCCTTGCCGTCAATAGGCTGTCCAAGGGCATTTACAACACGGCCGAGCATACAGTCACCTACGGGAACCTCTACCACTCGTCCCGTAGTCTTTACGATATCGCCTTCGTTGATATTGTTCTGGCTTCCAAGCAGAACGACACCCACGTTATCCTCCTCCAGATTAAGTACCATACCGTAAACCTCGCCGGGGAACTCCAGAAGTTCTCCCTGCATGGCATTCTCAAGTCCGTGCACACGAGCTATACCGTCAGCTACCTGAATAACCGTACCTACATCGGATACTTCCAAGTCTGAAGCATATCTCTTAATTTGATCCTTAATGACTGAACTAATTTCTTCTGGTCTTAAATTCATGGATCATACGCACCTTTCTTCTTAATTTGAATATAAGCTCATAGCTTTTCCTGCCGAATCCGGCTTGATCAGATATGAACTTTTAACAATTCTTTTTGCAGCTCATTTAACTTTGTCCTGATACTGCTGTCCACCACTCTGTCACCGATACGGACAACCATACCGCCGATCAGGGCTTCGTCTACCTGAAAATGCATTTCCATCTTCGCATACTGAGTTGTTCCAAGCAGCTTCTGTTCTATTTTGCTGCACTGTTCTTCCTTAAGCGGAACAGCCGTCGTCACCGTTGCAACGCCGATCCCCTTATACCGCTTTACTTCTGCAATAAAATAGTCCAGAATCTCGTCGATATCTCTGTAACGGTCTTTGGAAATGATGATTGTAAGAAATCCAAGCAGTTCATCAGACACCCTGCCTTCAAATACGTTCTTCGCAACCTGAATCTTCTCTTCGACAATGATCTTGGGATGATTCATCAGTCTGCCGAAATCCTCGTTGTCCGCAAGCACTTTTTGAAGCTGTAGGATTTCTTCTGACAATACATCTATTTTGCCTTCCTCTACCGCAAGCTCAAATAATGCATCTCCATATGTTTTTGAAATTAGCTTAGCCATGTGCCCTCACCTATTTCTTTCAACGTTTCTTCAATCAAACTGTCCTGAACGGTCGTGTCTATCTTAGCACTCACAACTTTACCCGCCATCAGGGATGCCAGAACCACCATTTCGCGCTTCACTTCATCGGCGGCTTTCTTCTTCTCCAGCTCTGCTTCCACGCCGGCTCTCTCGATGATCCTCGACGCTTCCTCTTTGGCTTCCGATACGATCTTGTTCTCATTGGCGAGCGCCTTTTTCCTGGCCTCGCTTAAGATTTCTTCGGCTTCCTTGTCGATCTCTTTCAGCTTGGCTTCGTACTGTTCTTTCAGTGCCCTCGCATTTTCCATATCGGCTGCAGCGCTGTCAAGCTCGTTTTTGATCCGATCCTGTCTGTTCTGCATCATATCCCTCACAGGATTGAAGAGAAAATGAGAAGCAACCAAAAACAATGTAAATACCGCAATGATCATCAAAACCGAATCCGCAATCAACTGCAGATCCAGATCAAAAAGTCTTGGTTCCATTTCTGCTGCGGCTGCCATTACCATCTGTGTAGCTAATGTACTCAAGCTCTTATCCTCCTTTCTTCACAATTCTCAAGCCCCGGAGAATGCACGTTCTTTGCATTCTCCAAGAGATGACTATAGTTGCACTTAGGCTGTGTTCTATACAGCCTTAGTGTAACTTCATCTCTATGGTACTAAAGGTTTTACGAATAAGAGCAGCATTGCGATCAACAGACCATACAGACCTGTTGTCTCAGCAACGGCCTGTCCTAACAACATGGTAGAGGTAACGTCCGACTTCGCACCCGGATTTCTGCCGACTGCTGCTGCCGCGTGACCTGCCGCAATACCCTGACCGACACCGGGTCCGATACCTGCGATAACCGCAAGTCCTGCACCGATTGCCGAACATCCTAAGATAAAGTTTGTGTTAAATTCTCCCATTTTTATTTCCTCCTTTAAAAAAATTGAGCTGCGCTCAATTACGAGATATTGCTTATGAGATGCTACACATCTTAGCAAACTCGGAAAAGAGCGATTAATTCCTTTTTCCTTAATTCATACCGGTTATTCAGTCGTACAGGCATCTGTAATGTATGTCATGGTCAACATACAGAATACATAAGTCTGGATCGCTCCCGAGAACAGATCAAAATACACATGTAACGCTGCCGGCCAGACAAGCGCGATCTTAGAAAGCAGTCCGTATACCAGCGCCGTCATAACCGTGCCGGATAAGACATTTGCAAACAGACGCAGTGACAATGAAACCGGAACTGCAATATCACCGATTACATTGATCGGTGCCCAGATCGGCCATGGATCACACAGTCCTGCGATGACACCCTTCACTTTCTGATATTTAAATTTGTTAAAGTGAATCAGCGTGAATGTCATAAGTCCCATCGCGAATGTCACACCATAATCCGCTGTCGGCGGTCTTAAACCGAACAGACCCGAGATATTGCTGAGCAGAATGAAGATAAAGATAGTTCCTATATAATTGCGGAATTTCGGGCTGAACTTACCCATAACGCCGCCGATCATATTATCTAACATCTCCACCACAAGTTCCGCAATGTTCTGGAAAGTACCCGGAACATCCGACGCATGCTTGACGGCACGGTTTGCGGCAATACAGAAACCGATGATCACAAGCATAACGATCAGCACACACACATGCGTAGTCGTAATCCATACAGTCTGTCCAAACAATTCATAGGAAAACACTCCATGAATCATAAAATCAATATCAGCGCCTGCGGATAACAGAACTCCCTGTCCCATACTTTCACCCCCTTATTTTATGACTTTATGTATTTTAAATTTTAAATACTTTCGCACTTATCTTACGCAGCCAAGGGTTCAGATAAGCCGATATCTTCATCCCCATATAACCGCAGAACATAAAAATCGGATTGGCAAAGTCCGTATAGATCAGTACAAACATGACCACCACCAGTACCAAATACCGGATCAGATTGTTCGTCCCGATCGTCTTCGCCGCCTGTTTGGCTGCCTGATCCATCCCCCGGTTTAACGACCACCACATATGGACGGAACCTGCGATAGCGAGCACAACGCCGATCCAAAGCCCCAGACTGTAAGACGCCCTCCTTGAAAAAAAAAGCAGTACCGCTTGAAATATCAAGCCATATAAAAAAATTCCCAGACACAGATCAAACAAAGTCGGATCGATTTTCTTCTTCATAATTCACTCTTCTTCCTTCTTGTCATCCTGTCTCTTCGTGCTGCGTCTGCGTGTTACTGCCGGCGTCTCATATATTTTCTTAGCAAATCTGAATACATTCGTAAACCCTGCCAGCGCACCGACAAAAAACAACACTACCGTCCAGAAAGAGGTTTCGAATTTCCAATCAAGGAACATTCCCGCAAAAGAACAAATAAAAATAGGAACCAGCATGTTAATACCGAACTGACTTATCATCATAAGTGCCTGATAGACATTTCTATTATATTTCACAGCCTTTCCCTTCTTTTATTTTGTCTATTAATGGAAATTACAGCCTCCGTGTAAAATTATACTCATTTTTACCACTTATGTCCAGACAAATTGTGAAAAATAGATAAAAAATTGAGCTTCGCTCAATTGCGAGATTTGCTTCGCAAACTCGAAATATATAACACAGCTGCTTGACTTTTTAATCTTGTCAATGTAACGTAGTGTTTAAGGAAACTGATTCATCACCATCGCTGTTCACAGGAGGTACTATGGCAAATCCGACTCTATATCGCAAGAGATTGATTCCTGAAGAGTGTATTCTGTTGAAAGATGACCGTGTCCTATATCGCGACAAGCAGATCATCGTAACAGGCTGGAACTCCTTAAAGCCACGCAAAGACCTGCACCACGGCTTCTCCTGCTACTATCTTAACGAAGGCATTAAAGTAAGCCGGTTCTATCGGGAAGACGAGACTCTTCTCTTCTGGTACTGTGATATCGTTGATTATGACTACACCGAAGAGACCGATACATACATTGTCACGGATCTCTTGGCTGATGTGATCGTCTATCCTGACGGTTTTGTGAAAGTAGTGGATCTGGATGAGCTCGTCACCGCCAGAGAATCCGGCATCCTGTCCGAAGATATGCTGAGCAGGTCCCTGCTTTGTTTAGACCGGCTGCTAAAGACTATCTATGCCGGTGATTTTCCCAAACTTCAAAAACCTACCGAAGATTATATAAATATTTAATAACAGGCGATATACGGCATGGACGGCACAGACCGAAATCCATGCCGTCCTTATTTATTTGTTAATAGAAAATATGTCCCCCAATCGTATACCGCGGATTGATACCGGCTACCGGTGTTCTGAAATAGACGCAGTTTCCCACATTGGTCGTACCGCGCATAACCTCATCTGCTGCCTGATAGCAAGATGCAGTCGCTCTCCCGTCTGCCAATGCTAATGCCAAGCGCCCGCTGGCTACAGGGGAAAATTGTCCGGACTGATATATAACACCAGTTACTGTATCGGGGTATACAGAGCTCAGTACTCTGTTTATCACAACCGACCCTACCGCCACCTGACCGGCGTAGGATTCTCCCCCTGCTTCACAATAGATCAGATTCGCCAGCAGATACCTGTCACCTTCCGCGAAACTCACTTCTGAAATGTCCCGCCAGCTTGACTGTGCCGCCAGTTCCGCCATGCGGATCTCTTCCGCCAGCTTCGCTTTTAAAGCCGTAAGATTCTCTTCCTCTTCTTTGATCTTCTGCTCATAGGCAAGCGCCTGTGCCTCCGCTTCCGAAATTTGACCGGAAGTTGCATGTAAAGAATTCGTCGTCTGGCTGACCAGCCCGGATACGCGGCTCTGTTCCGCCACAACCTGCACCTTATACTCTCCTAATTCCTCTTTATCTTGCTCTAACTGCGCCAGGTCAAGCTCCAGTTCTTCCTGCTTCGCTTCTATCGCCGCCTGCGCATCTTTATAATCCTGCAGTACCTTCTGCTGATAAGCCGACAACTGTTCAATATAATTATTCTTATTCAGAAAATCCGAAAAGCTGGTCGCAGAGAAAAACAATTCCATATAAAGGAAGTCGCTCTTTTCATAGATAAACCGAATCTGCTGCTTCATCGTCTCGTACTGCGTGTCCTTAAGGGTGATCGCCTCTTCCAGATCCTTTTTAACTTCCTCAATCTTGCCGTTTAATGTCTCGATCTGCGCTTCCTTGTCCGCAATCTTATCTTCTAAGTCACTCAGGTTATTGCTCACCTGTGTAAGCTCAGTATTCAAGGTTGACAGTGCACCCTGTAGAGAATCCTTCTGTTCATTCAGATTTTTCAGATTTTCTTCCGTCTCGTCCAGTTTGTTTTCTGCGTCCTTTTTCTCCTGCTCGGCTTTATTGATCTTCTGACGAGTCTCCTCCGTCGCCTGTACAGTGACAGTCGTAAGTCCGAGCAGCAAGACCATAACCATCCAGACCGCCGTTCTACGCGTGCCTCTCATAAACATCCTCCATAATGCGTTTAATCATAACACGTGCTATCATTATTCAATCAGTCCCACTCTCCTGCAGTGCTTCTCTTCCCCGGAAAACTCTGTATTCAGGAAAGTATCCACAATACTGAATGCCAGATTCGGTCCCACAATACCACCGCCCATGGCAAGCACATTCGCATCGTTATGCAGTCTGGTCATTTTCGCCGTCAAAGTATCCGCACACAACGCACAACGGACTCCCTTGACTTTGTTCGCTGTAATGGAGATTCCGATACCCGTCGTGCAGATCACAATACCTTTCTCACATTCTCCCTTAGCAACCGCCTCGGCGACTGCACGTCCGTAAATCGGATAATCACAGGAAGCCTTATCCGCACACCCATAGTCTTTACAATCCACACCCTGTTCTTTCAGATGAGCGATAACCGCCTCTTTCAAATCATATCCGCCATGGTCACTTCCGATTGCTATCATATCCGTTTCTCCTCCATTTCCTGTTCCATTATACATGCACAACTCTATGTCCTGCCGCCTTCAAAAGTCTGTTCATGATCGCCTGTCCGAGACCGTCCGCCCCGAAAGACTCCGCATAGATGATCTCCACATTCTCATCATCCATTTCCCGCAGAACGCGGTACAGCTCTCTGGCAATCTCCGCCTCATCGTTCCTGTTCCCAACGCTCCTGCAAACATCCGCCTGATATTGTGCAATGCTCGTATTTGTTCCTATAACACCCGTTTTTTTATTATCTTTTTTCTTTTGCAACACATGTGTATTAATATATTTTACCACACAACCTTCCTCACCGTCCACGATGGTGAGTTCCCCTTTCGGGGCATAATGCTTGTATTTCATGCCCGGCGCCTTAGGAGCCTGTCCGGAATCGGCGCGCATCATCGTGCAGTCCTGTGCCACTTCGCCGAGTACCTGTGCAAGCTTCTGCTCAGTAATATATCCGGGGCGTAATATAGTCGGTTTCTCCAATGTCAGATCTATGATCGTGGATTCTAATCCGATCTCTACATCTCCGCCGTCTATGACCATCTCTATTCTTTCGTCCATATCTTCAATCACATACTTCGCCACCGTAGGGCTGGGTCTGCCGGAACGATTCGCACTGGGCGCCGCCACATAGCCGCCTGCTGCCCGTATCAGCGCTCTCGCCACGGGATGTACAGGCATACGCACCGCAACCGTATCAAGTCCGCCCGTCGTCTCACGGGGAACCAGTTCTGACTTGTAGAAGATCATGGTAAGCGGTCCCGGCCAGAACCGCTCCGCCAGTTTCCATGCATTTTCCGGCACTTCCCGTACAATCGCGTTAAGCTTCCCCATATCTGCGATATGCACGATCAGCGGATTATCGGAAGGTCTTCCTTTTGCGCTGTATATTTTCTCGGAAGACTGCGGATTCAGTGCGTCCCCTCCAAGACCGTACACCGTCTCCGTAGGAAAAGCCACCAGTCCGCCCGCCTTAATGATATCGCCCGCCTCCTCAATAAGAGCCGTATCCATATGCTGTTCATCTATCCGAATCACTTTTGTATTCACATAAATACCCTTCTTTTATATCGGCAGCCACTTATTTTTCTTCCGCGGTAATAGTCTGCATGATTGCAAGATGGATCGCCCATGCTACCTTTTCCTGATACAGCTCCGAGGCAAGCTTCTGCGCTTCCTCATAATTAGACAGGAACCCGCACTCTACGATCACAATAGGCGTGGAAGTCTTTTTTAACAAATAATAACTATCGTTAGCTTTCGCCTGCCTGGCATTATCCTTATCGAGCTCCAGTGCCATGACCTGCTGGATTCTCTCCGCCAGTTCCTTACTCTTCTCGCTGCCGGCATAGTAGAACGCCTGTGCACCGTGCACGTATTCCTCATGATAACTGTTCTGGTGTATGCTGACTGTCAGCACAGGCTGTTTCTCTTCTATGATTCCCACGCGGTTCTTCATATCCTGTACTTTCTTATTAGAGGCATTCTCATCGTACAGACCCGCATCGGAATCTCTTGTCAATACTACATCTACATCCTGCATCTGCAGAAATTTCTGTAGTTTTAATGCAATCTGCAGATTAATGTCTTTTTCCAGACTGCCATCGACACTGACCTTACCCGGATCAGCTCCGCCGTGTCCTGCATCGACTACCACACAGGGCCTACTTTCAGGCACCTCCACTTTCTCTGAAGATACCGACTCAGACATCCTGCGTCCCCCGCGTACAATGAAGTAAGCCGCCACGAACATCAGTATAAGCAGTACGATCCTAACCAGTCTTTCCTTATTCTCCGGTTTCTTTCCCTTCATATCCCATTCCTAACGTCACTCCCTTTATAAATGCATATGAAGAAATCTTCCGAAAAATGCTGTCTTAGCGCGGACTGCTACGGCTGATTCATATATTCTTCGATCACATCCCAGATAGAATCTACTTCAAAACCGAGTTTCCATTCCGCCACGCCTCCGATACCATATTTATTCATGATGTTCAATTTCACACGAATCGAATCCTCATCCTCCAGCCACACCTGATAATGGCTGTCGCCCGACTGGTATTCTCCGTAATTCTGGCAGGTCTTCTCATCCCATGCGGTAGTGATATTGTGATCCTTAATATACTGCTGCGCCATCTCCATGCCCACAGCCTGACTGTCCACCGTCGTGCCCTTCGTCTCCCATATCCTTGTATAAAAAGGAATCGCATTAATTACCTTATTCGCAGGCACCTGTGCCACCGTATTGGAGATTCCGTTCTCCACAAAGTCAATAGACGCCACCGATCCGGCCGTATCGCTTCCCT
This sequence comes from uncultured Lachnospiraceae bacterium, assembly GCA_947175435.1. Taxonomy (GTDB): domain Bacteria; phylum Bacillota; class Clostridia; order Lachnospirales; family Lachnospiraceae; genus UBA3282. Next base: position 31,833 of record CAMWMS010000004.1, read on the forward strand.
TGTAATGTTCGTCGTAGCCCATGACAATTACATAGTCCGCCACGATTCCCTGCTCTTTCCTATTATAATGATCGTTATATCCCATCGGCACATAATTGTCGATGGACAGCACGATTCCGTGTTCTCTGCACGGAATAGACAATTCTCTGATAAACTCGACAAAAGGTTCCCCGGCATCCAGACTGATATTCTCGAAATCAATGTTGATCCCGTCCAGATCATATGCCACCGCAGTATCGATCAGGCCGCTGATCAGATGGGATCTGGTGCTCAGTCCCGCCAAAACTTCATAAGTGTCCACCCCTTCATTCGTGAAATTATCTATGAGCCCCCAGACTTCCAATCCCATATCGTGCGCCCGCTCCACATAATCCACCGAAGCCAGATTCGTAAAGTTACCGTCATTGTCATATAAGGCAAACCACGTGGGCGATATCACATTGATCCCCTTAGTGCCCGCCATCATCTCCGACAATGTGTCATTGCCCCCGATGCTCGCCACGGAATGCCATGCCAGATTGATCTTATGGTCTCGGGTATTAGACGTGTAGACCGGCTCCGTATAATCAGTCACCGGTGTGGGTGTCTCCGTCTCTTTTTCACTCAGTCTCTTATTTTCCACATATCCGATGAAGGCATCCTCCGTCTTCACCTTCGTCCACGTCTCCATTTCCTCCAGTACGACCACTTTGTCACCCTCGGAAACATCCGTCAGAATATCGCTCTTGATCCCGCCCTGATAGCGCACCTGCGTATCGTCGGTAATCGTTGCCACCTGACGCACATTCCATTCCGTATAGACCTGCATATGATTCGGCTCCGTATACAGCGCGTAGGAGAAATTCGTATACTCTTTGACGAAATCCACCGCCACATACAGCATGTCCCCCTCATATCTGGCGATCACATATTCCCTGCTGCTCTCGCTGCCGTCCACCGCAACTGTCTGCGAACCGATCACCGACGTAACTATGGCATTAGGTAATGTATATATCAGCACATTTTCCCTCGTGTCTTCAAAAAATCTGTCGTTAAAATATTTATGCACCGTGGCAAAGTCAAAGTAACACACACCGTCCCACAATCTGGCGTGTTCCTCAACCCGCTCATCCTGTAAAATAATCGGCACATCGTCGCTGCCCTCGATGCCGAAATACTCCGCCAGATCCGCACGTTCCTTGGAATACGAATATTTTTCTATTAATTTGGCTCCAAACCCTACCCCCGCAACCACGATAATAAGGACGATCGCGATTAGTACCGGAATTATTTTTTTCATAGATCCAGCTCCTTTCTGACCGTCCTCATTATAACAAACTATTTCCTTTCAGTCATTATAATTTTGACATTTTTCGGCACAAACGTGTTTTTGCCAAAATCGTTTCCAAAAGTTACATCCTGTATAATCCGGCCACGGCTGCCACCTGCTACAGTCTCATGAAGCGGGAGCTTCTTAGAGAAACCTCAGCGTTCTATAATATAATTCATTCACATATGCTTTTTCATACGCCCGCAGGTTTTCACCGATCTCATCCTAAAATTTAGTCTGCCAAAAAGAGCATTGTGATATACTAACGGCATAAGATACTATTAGGATGTGAAATAGTTTCAAGGCATCGCCGACATGCAAAAATAAAAAATAACTGTATAACCTACTCATTCCTTGTGAATTATAATTGTGAAATATAGAAAGAAATAAGATATGGTCTATGATCAGGCACATCGCCTATAAGACTCTCTCCGAACTGTGTTGCCGACCGCAACGGAGAGAAAGATGTTATTTATGAAGTTGCACACGCTGCCTCCTTTCGTTGCCGACTATCGGAGACACCTTGTAGATCGATTATAGCCATAATATGACAAAAAAGCAAGTAAATTCTAAAATTATTAAAATTTTTTAAACACTTTATGCACACTATTGACTAAAATTGGCGCAAAGTATAAGATGCAGGTATCAAAAAAAAGAGTTTGACTTTACAGACTCGAAGTATGCCAAAGAATTTCATAATAAATACTCTGTGTGAACAAAATATATATGACTTAAAAGGATGTGACTATCGTATGAAAATAGAAAAAGTAAACGAGCAGCAGATCCGCTGCACTCTCACAAGAGAAGATCTTGCCAACAGAGAACTGAAGATCAGTGAACTCGCCTATGGCACCGAGAAAGCCAAAACCCTGTTCCGCGATATGATGCGTCAGGCATCTTTCGAGTGCGGTTTCGAGGCCGAGGATATCCCGCTGATGATCGAGGCGATCCCGTTAAATTCCGAGTGTATCGTACTGATTATCACGAAGGTGGAGGATCCTGAAGAACTGGACACACGTTTTTCCAAATTTGCCCCGTCAGTCCATGAGGATGACGATTACGACGAAGACAACGAGGACTTAGTCGATGTCTTTTCTGACGGAGCCGATGAGGTATTGAATATGCTGCGTAAGATGAGCGGCGCCGATATCCCGGATGATTCCGCTAAGGCAAAGCCTTCCTCCCCGGAGAGTGCTTCCGACCGCAGCACTGCGAAGGAGTCTGCTCCGGTGCAGTCATCCAGCCGACTTTTCTGTTTCCCGACACTGCATGATGTAACGAGACTGGCTCATGTGGCGGCTGCCTCTTACAATGGGAACAGCACATTATATAAAGATGAAAATGGCGGTGCCTATCTGCTGTTAATCAATTCCGATAACCAGACTGCTTCCGATTTTAACCGCATCTGCAATCTGATCTCAGAATACGGCAAGCCGCAAAAAGCGGCGCTTTCCGCTAAAGCTTATCTGGAAGAACATTATGAGCCGTTGATTAAAGAGCATGCGATTGAGGCTTTGGCACAGATATAGGGTTATATAGAATTAAAGAACGCATGTTATTGCAATCAACATTATACAAACCATTAAAGTATCAAAAAGCAACCGTGACTCGACTAAAAGTCAGGGTTGCTTTTTTAATATATAACCTATAACTAAGGCTTCAGCTCTTCATCCAGAATCTCGTCTGAATACCTTCTGATTTCTGCATTCAGTTCTCTTACCTCTTCGATTGTCCGGCATTTATCCGTTGCTGTTGTTATAAGCCATGTGATAAAATGTAATTCTTCATTTGTTATGCTATCCATTTCATCCCATTCCTTTCAAGAAATATTATAGGCTTCCATTGTAAACTCTTTCTTTTAAATTCATCTTCTCTTTTTACTCTATGGGACGTACCCCATATTGTCAAGTCAATAAACTTGTCACATAAAACATACATCAATTTTGCAGCAGTCAAAAACTCCTTTATACCTCTATGCCTTCTCAATATTTCAATAGGGTTTTGAGATCATTTACATGAAAATGCAATGATTTATGAAAAACAATCTAAGAAACAATTACACCTTTAAAATCAACGCGGCAACGTCAGTTGTATTGCATTAAATATAGTTAATTATTTATTGTTAAACTGTTGCAATATGCTTATTTATATGCTACCGTATTTTTGGGTGTTACTAAAACGGTAAGCGGTTCGCCTTTTGCCAAATGATTACATTTGAGAACTTCCCGTATTTCGGAGGTGGTACATAATGGAAAATAAAGTGAAAGGCACAATATATGATGTTGGAAACAATAGTGAATATCGTGGGTATTACGGTAACAGTGGTCAGTATAATAGTTACCGGTATCAGTATCATACAGTCCATTAAAGCAAACAGGAAGCATCAAAAAAGCAACCGCCACTCGACCAAAAGTTAGGTTGCTTTTTTAATTAGTAACTGGTAACCAAGGCGAACCGTTACTAACGGTAACACCCTATTTATGCTCTTATTCTAACGCAATACTGATTATAATTCAATACTTTTCTTGAAAATCCCTACACCGCCGCAATCTTAGCCATCAGATCATCCACTGCGATCCCGTGCACCATAGCTGCCTCTTCCAGCGTCTCTCCCTGTGCGGACGGACATCCGAGACAGTGCATGCCGATCTCCATGAGCACCGGTGCGATATCAGGGTTCGTTCTTAAAGCTTCGCCTATTGTTGTGTCCTTTGTAATATCTGCCATGATCATTTACCTCCGTGCATCCCGCGCAGGCGTAAACTTTTATTTTCTGGTTATCAAAATGTATTATTTCCCATGTCTTTATGTTTCATTAGTATAATAGGAAAAAAAGATTCCTGCAAGCCCCTCAATTTTCCCATTTTTTAAACAATATGTTTTTTACATACAATTTTCACAAATTTTTCATAAAAAACTGCCATTTGTATGAGAAAAAGTACAAAGCCCGACTTGACTCTTCCGCTTGCTATAACATATAATATGTGTACTGGATAAGCATTTTTCGGCATTTTATTAAAAATGTCAAAAATTTAACAAAATATTAATTGATAGGAGGCTATTTCAAAATGAGACCAGAATGGAAAGATTTTGTAGGCGGCAAATGGGACAAAGAAGTCAATGTTCGTGACTTCATCCAGAGAAACTATCATCCGTATGACGGTGATGAGTCCTTCTTGGCAGAGCCTACACAGAACACCAAAGACTTATGGGCACAGGTTCTTGATTTGCAGAAGCAGGAGCGTGAGGCAGGCGGCGTACTTGATATGGATACTAAGGTTGTATCTACGATCACATCCCACGGCCCGGGCTACTTAGACAAGAGCAAGGAGACAATCGTAGGTTTCCAGACAGATAAGCCCTTCAAACGTTCTTTACAGCCTTACGGCGGTATCAGAATGGCAGAGAAAGCTTGTACCGATAACGGTTACGAAGTTGATCCCGAGATCAGCGAGTTCTTCTCCACACATAGGAAAACACACAATGCCGGCTGTTTCGATGCATATAATGCAGAGATGAGAGCTTGCCGTTCTTCTCATATTATCACAGGTCTTCCGGATGCTTACGGACGCGGACGTATCATCGGCGACTACAGACGTGTTGCTCTGTACGGTATCGACAGACTGATCGAGGATAAGCAGGCACAGAAAGATTCTACAGGTCGTGTTATGACAGACGATGTGATCCGTCTTCGCGAAGAGCTTTCCGAGCAGATGGTAGCACTTAAGCTGATGAAAGAAATGGCTGCTTCCTATGGTTGCGATATTTCCAAACCTGCTTCTAATGTAAAAGAAGCTATCCAGTGGACATATTTCGGATATCTGTGCTCCGTTAAAGAGCAAAACGGTGCTGCAATGTCTCTCGGACGTACTTCTACATTCCTTGATGTATATGCAGAGCGTGACCTTGCTAACGGTACATTTACCGAGAAAGAAATTCAGGAGTTCGTTGACCACTTCATTATGAAGTTAAGACTGATCAAATTTGCACGTACACCTGAGTATAACCAGATTTTCGCAGGCGATCCGGTATGGGTAACAGAGTCCCTCGGCGGTGTTGGTGTTGACGGTCGTCCGATGGTAACAAAGATGAGCTTCCGTTACCTGCACACATTAACTAACTTAGGACCTTCTCCGGAGCCGAACTTAACAGTACTCTGGTCCACAAGACTTCCTGAAGCTTGGAAGAAATACTGTGCTAAGATGTCCATCCAGACTTCTTCCATCCAGTATGAGAACGATGATCTGATGAGAGTAACTCATGGTGATGACTACGGTATCGCATGTTGTGTATCCTCCATGGTTATCGGTAAGGAAATGCAGTTCTTCGGCGCACGTGCTAACGTTGCTAAGTGTCTGTTATACGCATTAAACGGTGGTATCGATGAAGTTACTAAGAAACAGGTTGGACCTAAATATCGTCCCGTTACCGGTGATGTACTGGATTACGATGATGTTATGGATAAATTCATCGACATGTTAGAGTGGCAGGCAGATGTGTATGTAAATACACTGAACATTATCCACTACATGCATGACAAATACTGCTATGAGAGAGCAGAGATGGCTCTTCATGACAGAGATGTTAAGCGTTACTTCGCAACAGGTGTTGCAGGTCTCTCCATCGTAGCTGACTCCTTATCTGCTATCAAGTATGCTAAGGTTGAGCCGATCAGAGACGAAGACGGTATCATCGTTGACTTCAAGACAACAGGTGAGTTCCCGAAATATGGTAACGACGACGACCGCGTAGATGAGATCGCTCAGGAAATCGTTCACAAGTTCATGACAGCGATCAGAAGACATCACACCTACAGAAATGGTGTTCCTACAACCTCTATCCTTACAATTACGTCTAACGTAACTTATGGTAAGGCTACAGGTAATACACCTGACGGACGTAAGAAAGGTCAGCCTTTCGCTCCGGGTGCTAACCCGATGCACGGACGTGATACTCACGGTGCAGTAGCTTCCTTATCTTCCGTATCTAAGCTTCCGTTCAACGATGCACAGGATGGTATCTCCAATACCTTCACCATCATTCCGGGTGCTCTTGGTAAAGAAGATCAGGTATTCGCAGGCGATATCGAATTAGATCTGAATAAATAAGATGATTTCAGCAAAAGCTGAAATCGGAAAAAAATCCATATATGACAGATTTTTTTCCAAAGATATCTAAGGAGGAAAAATATATGGATAATAATCAGATGATTGAAGACTTTGTCAAGATGATGGATTCCGGTATGGCACAGGGTGTCGGACATGTGAATGTAGACGTTGATGACAAAGCTGACAATTCTAAAAATGTGCAGACAATGGGGTGCACGGATTGCTCCCGTACCCCGTTGGCTTGCAGTGTTCCGACTCTCCATGAGGGTTTAGACGACTACAAATAATAGGAGGACAAAACAATGGCAGCAGCAAATGCTCAGGTAGATAACTTAGTTTCTTTATTAGATGGTTATGCAACAAAAGGTGGCCATCACCTTAACGTAAACGTACTCAACAGAGATACTTTATTAGATGCTCAGAAGCATCCTGAGAACTATCCTCAGTTGACGATTCGTGTATCCGGTTATGCAGTAAACTTCATCAAATTGACACCGGAACAGCAGGCAGACGTTATCTCTCGTACATTCCACGAGTCAGTATAATTCTAAACGTCAAGTATACAGGAGTCTCGCAACAGCGAGGCTCCTTTTATGTTTCCAAGATCAAACCAATTTGGATACTTTCACTGTTACACACCTCCTCGTTAGTCTTTACACCCCATAAACCCTTTGTTATAATATAATCATCGATAAACGGTAATGATAATGCAAAGAAAGTATGTGATCATATGTCAGATGCAGCAAATATCATCAGGGATTCCATTACAGAATTTTCAAGATTACAAAATTGGATGCTATCCGTCAGGGATAAAGATCCGGTAACATACAATTCAATGTATGAACGATATATTGAATTAAAAGTGACATTAACAACTTTAGGAGTTAAGCTTACCGGACTGGATAGAATAAAAGAGTAAATCGCTTCGCAAAGTTAACAAAGCGAGCAAGTTCGCTTGCGAGAAATTGCTTATGAGATGCTACGCACCTCCGCAAACTCGTGCATGAACGCAGAAATATCCTAATAATACAAGAAAGAAGGTTATGATATATGCAGGGAAGAATCCACTCTTTAGAAAGTTTCGGTACGGTAGACGGGCCGGGAACACGTTTTGTAGTTTTTGTGCA
>CAMWMS010000005.1 GCA_947175435.1 uncultured Lachnospiraceae bacterium
CCGCAGGTGCTTCTGCTGCCGGAGCTTCCTCTGCAGGTGCCGCTTCTGCTGCACACTCGGACGCGCCGCCTTTTTCCGCCAACTGATTCATGACGCGCGCAAAATTGGTGATCGGGGACTGGATGCTTCCAAGCAGCTTGGAAAGCAGCTCTTCTCTGGACGGGATCTTCGAGATATTCTCGATTCCCTTAGCATCATAAGCCACACCTTCCACAACACCGCCCTTAACTTCAAGAGCGTTTGCCGTCTTAGCGAATTTGCATAATATTCTCGCAGGCGCCGTAGCATCCTCAGTGGAAATAGCAACTGCGCTGGGGCCTTCCAGATAGGGAGTAAGCGACTCGAAATCCGTACCCTTAAATGCAAAATTCATCATTGTGTTCTTGTAAACCTTGTAGGTGATTCCTGCTTCACGAAGCTGTTTACGAAGTTCTGTATCCTGCTCCACCGTAAGTCCTCGGTAATCAACCAGAACAACCGACTGCGCATCTTTCACAGAAGCCGTAATCTCTTCTACGATAGGTTTTTTCAGTTCGACCTTTGCCATTACATTTACCTCCTTATAGATTTGACGCCGAAAGGAGTTCACCATATAATAAACCCCTTCCCAAAGACAGGAAAGGGGTGACTTTACAAGCTAACTCTTCTCCTCGGTAGGCGAATCTGCTTACGCCGGCATTACGGCACCTACTGTCTTCGGCATGGTTATAACAACCTTGACAACTATAGCACACGGTGTTAATGGCTGTCAAGTCCTAATTTTTACTCTCGCCACTGGTGACAACACTGTTCCGCCCCACATCTATCATAAGCCCGAACTTCTGTGCCTGTGTGACTTCCCGCTCCATCACGCCGTAGGCCGTCTTGATCTGCAGAACCGTGGAACCGTCCGGCTTCGTTATAAGCTTCGTTTCGATCTCGTCCTCTTCTTCCGAATCTTTATCCCCTCCGACTCCTTCCGGGATCGTCATCTTCCCATTATAATCTGACAACCGTGTCAGATGCTTCCTGTTTTCATGCATTACGCCTCGCCGGATCAGCTCCATCTCTTCTCTGGTATAGAAACGCACACCGAAGTCATTCATATATTTCGCATACTTGATCTTCTCCCGATCTATGTATGTGGAGCCGTCCTTCTCATAGGTATAATCCGGCACTCCGTCCTTTGTTGTCTCGAAAAAGGAAACGAACTCATCCTCGTCGATCTCACCCGCAAGGAAATCCTTCCAGAAATTCTCGTGGGCGGCAAACCGCAGATTAGCATCCTGAGGAAAACGTTGCAAAAATGCCATGACCTTCTCGTATTGTCCTTTTTCCGTATATGAAAAACTCCACAGATCCTTGTTGACCCATCTCGTGCCGTCAAAATATGCTTCCTTACAAGAGATACCGTCCTGCCCGTAACAGGTAATATACCAGTGCTTCTGCTCCGGATTATCGGTGGGGTAACTGCATTTCGTGATTTCATCGGTAAGCAGCGCCGCTGCCTCCTCCGTTCCGATTTCGTCCTTCTTTACCGTGTCTGTTCCAGCCACGCCTGCTGCCGGCTGCTGCGGCACTCCTGTCACATCGGGTGCAGCCTGTGGAGACGTCGTTTCTGTCACGTATGTCGCTTCTTTCGGATCATGCATGCCGCTTTCGGCTTCCCGCCGCAGCGCTTCCGCTTCCGCCTGCTTCCTAATCTCCTCGATCATCGCTTCCACTTCCTGGCGCAGCGCCTCCTCGGCAGCATCGAATTTCTCCAGAAGCTTTTCCCACTCTTTGATAGTATACTCCTGCGCGCCTATCTTAAATTTCGGCTGGATCGTACCTTTTTTGATATTCTGCGCCATCTCCTCCATCTTCTCTAAAATCTGTTCTCTGTAAGACTTTGGCTCGTTGGCATCATCCTGCTTATTGTCCTTCGCATTCTCCCCGGCCTTTGCACTCTCATCCACTGCCTTCTGACCTTCTCCGAGGCGGTCTGCAAAGCTGGTCGTTTCCTCATTTTCTACATGAGTTTTGCCATAGCTTCTGCCATATTCCGGATAATATCCCACTCTTGGGCCGTATTGATTCTGATTAATATTCATACAATCCATCCTCCATGTCTGAACCGCCGATCACAACAGCACTCCGATTCCGGAACGACTCCGGACAGCCTTCGCGTGAATTGCAGCTTCTACTTATGCTCTTACTATAAATACGAATCACATGTCCGAAAAGTTTCACCCGGTTTCAATTTTCCCTTCTTCACACTTTTACCAAGTAATATATCCCTCGTCATCAATCCGCACGCCCGGTGACATATTCCGCATGTCATTTAACACTCTCATTTTTTCCTCACCCTGCAGCAGCACAGTCCTGCTCCCCTGTTGCAGACAGGGCAGAAACCTACAACTTTTCAGTCCATTCTCATCAAGTTCCACCTTGACCATTCCGGTATCCATCGTTCTGGAATTGAACCAGAAATTGCCCAGACTGTACACCACCGGCACTCCCTGCACTATACTGATCGGCTGCAGGCAATGCGGATGGGCTCCGATGATCAGATCCGCTCCTGCCGTCGCCACCTCTGCCCCTTGTTTCTCCTGTGCCCAATCAATCTCAGCCACGTTCTCGGTACCCCAATGCAGATACACGATCACAAAGTCACTATTTTCCTTCGCTTCCCGAACAGTTTCCAACAGACTGGCTCCGTTCCAACAGCGAAATACCCCAGCTGAAGAATCCGTCGCCCCCTTAGTGTCTGGGTGATCCAGCTTTTCAATCTGAGTCGCGGATACGATAGCAATCTTCATATTATTAATAATATAGTAGACCGGTCTGCGAGCCTCTCTCAGATTTCGTCCGGCGCCCACATAAGCGATTCCCGCCGCCTCCAGTGTCGTCATCGTGTCCAGAAATGCGCTCTCTCCATAGTCATAAGCATGATTGTTGGCCAGCGTTACGATATCCACACCCAGATCATTCAGATATGACACCCTGTACGGTTTGGCGCGAAAGGTGAACTGTTTCTTTTCAAGCGGTCTGCCGCCTTCCGAATACGGGAACTCATTATTGAGCATCATGATATCCGCGCTCTTCATCTCCTCGATCAGCTCCGGCGAAATGCCATTGGATATATCATCATTATCCACTACCCTGGTCATGATCGCATAGTTTTCGTCAAACAAAATATCTCCTGCAAAAGTAATCGTCACCCGATCCGGCTCCGCCGCGTTCTTTGCGTAGATATTATTCTCCACCATGTATTCCGGATCATTCAGCATATCTTCGTACTTATCATTGACACTTATGATCTCTTCGATCTGTGCCTGTGTCTGCGCCTCTACTTCCGCCTCGGATTCTCCTGCCAGCTCCGCCTTATCCATACTCACCTGAAAATGGCTGGTATTTATCGCTTTGACAGGTTCCATGATCCACTGATATGCCGCGATTCCTGAAACACCGATCAGCATCACCATGCTGAAAGTCAGGATAAACGGCTTCATAAAATGATGTCCGACACTTATTCTGTTGTGCTTCTTTCTTTTTCTGCTTTTTCTGCTCATGTTATCATATCACCCGGAATAACTCTCACTCATGTCTTATTATACCACAATCAAACCGCTTCGCAATTGTAACGTCAAAAGGACAGCGCGCCTGCTGCGTGCTGTCCTCTTATCATTCGTTTGTCGTAATCTGAAATCGACAGATTAATATTTCGCCGTGCTTACTTTCACGCCCGGTCCCATTGTGGTCGCTAATGTGATACTTCTCAGATATTGACCCTTGAGTGCCGACGGTCTTGCCTTAACGATCGCTTCCATCAGTGCATCAAAGTTCTCCTGCAGCTTCGCCTCATCAAAAGAAACCTTGCCGACCGGAACATGAATAATGTTGGCTTTATCTAATCTGTACTCGATCTTACCTGCCTTGATATCATTGACAGCCTTGGTAACATCCATGGTTACCGTGCCTGCCTTCGGGTTGGGCATAAGTCCTTTCGGTCCAAGCACCTTACCGAGACGTCCTACCACACCCATCATATCAGGTGTCGCAACGACTACGTCAAAATCCAGCCATCCGTCATTCTGGATCTTCGGAATCAGTTCCTCGCCGCCTACATGATCTGCGCCTGCTGCCTCTGCCTCAGCCACTTTATCACCCTTAGCAAATACCAATACTCTGACGGTCTTACCTGTTCCGTTCGGAAGTACAACGGCACCACGAATCTGCTGTTCCGCATGACGTCCGTCACACCCAGTCTTAATATGAACCTCTACAGTCTCATCGAATTTAGCTGTTGCTGTCTTTTTAACCAGAGCGATCGCTTCTGCCGTATCATACTGAACTGTACGATCTACGAGCTTAGCCGCCTCTGCATACTTTTTACCATGTTTCATATCAAATCCTCCATTACTCTTCTACTGTGATGCCCATACTTCTGGCAGTTCCGGCGATCATGCTCATAGCCGCTTCCAAGCTTGCAGCGTTCAAATCAGGCATCTTTGTCTCTGCGATCTCCTGTAATTTCGCTTTAGAGATCGTAGCAACCTTTGTCTTATTCGGAACTGCGGAACCGGATTTAATGTTGCATGCTTTCTTTAAAAGAACTGCTGCAGGGGGAGTCTTCGTGATGAAACTAAAACTTCTGTCTGCATAAACCGTAATAACAACCGGGATGATCACATCACCTTTATCGGCTGTTCTTGCGTTGAACTGTTTAGTAAATTCAACGATGTTCACGCCGTGCTGTCCGAGTGCGGGACCAACCGGCGGCGCCGGCGTAGCTTTGCCGGCAGGGATCTGTAACTTAATATATCCTGTAACTTTCTTTGCCATAATGGCACCTCCTAAAATAATGTGGTACGGGCGCACCATACTCCTGAATCTTGCTCGACATGCAAGAATTTACGACAGTAAATTCTTGTCACTTCGGCGAAGTCGAAGTGATGCTCCCACAATATATCTAATCCGCCGAAGCGGAATAAATATCAATTACATCTTCCTGACTTCTGCGAAACCGATCTCCACAGGCGTCTCTCTTCCGAACAGCTCAACATTGATCGTCGCCACCTGTTTACCGAAATCTATTCTCTGAACAACGCCGATCGTATCCTTCCAAACACCGGCAACCACTGCAATGGTATCGCCTTCGGCGAAGTCAACGCTCACGTTCTCCATCTTAATACCAAGCGGCTTCATCTCAGCCTCTGTCAGCGGCACCGGCTTACTTCCCGGCCCGACAAATCCCGTGACGCCTCTGGTATTTCTCACAACATACCATGTATCGTCATTCATGATCATATTGATCAGGACATATCCGGGGAACATCTTCTTCTGAACCGTCTTACGAGCACCGTTCTTCATCTCCATGACTTCCTGCATAGGCACCCTGACTTCCAGAATCTCTTCCTCCAGATGTCTGTTCTCGATCGTCTTCTCAATGTTGGCTTTTACTTTATTCTCATATCCGGAATAAGTATGAACAACATACCAATTTGCTTCTGCCATATGTCCCTCCACGTCAGTATGATCTTCTGATCTCATATCATACCAATACCCATGCTTTTCTCACAACCTGCGAATTTGTAGCCGCAAGGCACAAATTTGCGATTGAAAAATCTTTGATTTTTCAATCTATTACCAGAGCTTCCTATAGTGAAAAAGTTGTAAGGAAATCCACACCATACTGCAAACCAAAGTCCAGTATCGTAATGATTGCTCCGATCACAACGGAAATAATAACAACCGCGATAGATTGTTTTAAGAGGGCATCTTTATCAGGCCAAGTGATTTTCTTAAATTCAGCTTTCACACCGTTCCAAAATTTCGTGATTTTGGATGCTCCTTCTGATTTAGCAGAATCTCCCATGCTATACTCCTTTCGTCCACACAACCAGCAACTATTTTGTTTCCTTATGCAAAGTATGTGTCTTGCAGAATCTGCAATACTTCTTTGTCTCCATTCTGTCCGGATGAGCCTTCTTATCTTTCGTCGTATTGTAGTTACGCTGTTTGCACTCTGTGCATGCTAAAGTAATTTTTGTACGCATCTCGCTACCTCCACGTGTATGATTCAAACATTCGAGTCACTATTTTTGAGCATAAAAAAAAGACCTGAATCTTATCTTGCTCAAACAATATACCATACGCAAATCACGAAGTCAACCTGTTTTTCCGATTATTTCGGGCACTTTTTTGAAAAATTTCAAAAAAATTTTTCCACACCTCTTCAGTTTTGGCATATACGCTACGATATACATATTACAGAATGAACTCAGTTTGATCACTTGTTGCAATTTTACGGTTGCATTTTTAGTCGTTTTTCGGCTAAAAAGACTACAATATGCTTGCATTTTCCATAATTGCGGTGATAGAATAGAGTTATAGAATATCCGCATTGATGGGCCGCATGCTACGGACAGCGACGCCGGCTATCAATGATCAGACAGGTTCCGAGAATATTTCATGGAAGAAAGGAGGGGGACTATGTCATATAATAGTATTAATAGTCTGAATAATGTCTATAATTTCTATATGACTACCTACGCCCCGAAATCAAGCACACCTTATGATTCTCATAAGAAGAGTGAGCTGCGTGGTGTCTATAATTCCATAGTCAAGATGAATAAGGAATCCCCTCTGTATATCTTAGATACCAGTAAGGATTCTCAGCGGTTCGCTATCAGCGTAAAAGAAAACGCACGCGAGCTGCGCAACACAATCGCATCACTCGGTGGACTGGATGAAGATGAACTTCTAAATAAGAAGGTAGCCTATTCCAGTAATCCGAATATTGCAAAGGCTTCCTTTATCGGTTCTGCTAAGGCAACTGACGATCTGCCCTCCTATGACATTGAGGTAAACCGTCTGGCATCTTCGCAGGTGAATGCAGGGAAGTTCCTTCCGAATGATGAGATTGTGGCGCTGACACCCGATACTTACTCTTTCGATGTCGGTATCGACGAGTTAAATTATGAATTCCAGTTCAGCATCAAGCCTACTGATACTAATCGGGATGTACAGGATCGTCTTGCCCGTCTGGTCACCAATGCCAACATCGGCATAACGGCGCAGGTCATTTCCGGAGAGGACAACACTTCCTATCTGCGGATGGAATCCAATTCCACGGGGCTTAAGGATGATAAGCCATATATATACAAAATATCCGATCACAGAACAAGTAAGACTTCCGGTGCGGTGGATTATTTCGGTTTGGATCATGTAGCAGTACAGCCTGCTAATGCTTCTTATACCATCAATGGGGAGGAACACACCTCAACCTCCAACCGGTTCACGTTGGCACACACTTACGAAATCGAATTGACAGGCTTAAGCAGTGAGGAAGGCGAGACAGCTTCTATCGGACTTAAGACTGATGTAGAATCGCTTACGGAGAACGTTAATACATTGGTAAGAGGTTTTAACTCTTTCCTGCAGGCTGTTGCGGAATACAGTGATAATCAGCCCAAGAGTAACAGACTTTTTAACGAGATGAGCAGCGTCGCAAGAGTTTACGCCCGTGACCTCACTTCCGTCGGTCTGAATCTGAATCTGGACGGAACTCTGGAAGTCGATGACGCAACGCTTCGTCAGAGCGCAATGAGTGACAACGCAAAGAATGCTTTTTCACCGATGAAAAGTTTTACGAACTCCGTGCTCCGCAAATCCAATCAGGTGGCACTGGATCCGATGAACTATGTCAACAACGTGATCGTGGCATATAAGAATCCCGGCAAAAATTTTGCCAGCCCGTATATCACGAGTGCATACAGCGGCATGATGTTCAATAGCTATTGCTAACAAAACGACAGATCGAAAGATCTGTCGTTTTCTCGTTACCCCCGCCGAAGGAAAACAAATGTCGCTTCGCGCCGCTTGTTTTCCTTTTCGGCTAGAGGGGTATATTTCCGTGCTTTTTCTTGGGTGCTTCTATCTGCTTATTCTTAAGCCCTCTGAGCGCTCTCACCAGTGCTTCTCTCGTCTCTTCCGGCTTGATCACTTCATTCACATATCCTCTTGCAGCAGCTACATAAGGATTTAAGAATCGTTCTTCATATTCCGCCTTGCACTGTGCACGCATGGCTTCCGGATTCTCTGCCGCTTTGATCTTACGCTTGAAGGCAATATTGACAGCTCCGTCTGCTCCCATAACCGCAATCTCCGCGATTGGCCATGCATAGACGATATCTGCGCCCATCTCCTTAGAGTTCATGGCGATATAGGCTCCGCCGTACGCCTTACGCATAATCAGCGAGATTTTCGGCACCGTAGCCTCGGAATAGGCATACAGGATCTTCGCGCCATGCCGGATAATGCCGTTATGTTCCTGCGCCGTGCCGGGCAGGAACGCAGGTACATCTATCAGTGTAATCAGCGGTATGTTGAAACAGTCGCAGAACCGGATAAATCTTGCGATCTTGTCAGAGGCATGATAATCCAGAGATCCGCCCATGGAATTGGGCTGATTCGCCACGATACCAACCACTTTGCCTTCCATCCTGCACCATCCGATCACCGCATTGGTGGCAAATTCCTTCTGTACTTCAAAGAAACTTCCCTCGTCCACGATACAGTCAATCACTTCCTTGACATCATATGCATGCCGGGAATTGTCCGGCACAATATCCATGATTTTAGCCGCTTTAGCTTTCATGGAAGAAGCCACCCTGCCATTATCCACTTTGCCGAACACCTTACCCACACGGGGCAGTATACTCTGTCTCTCTACATTATTAATAACCGGCGGTTTCTCCGTCCAATTGCTTGGCAGATAGGACAATAATTTCCGCACGCCCATCAGACATTCATTTTCGCTGTCATATGTAAAATGTGACACGCCGCTTTTCTTGGCATGCACATCCGCTCCGCCCAGTTCCTCTACAGACACTTCCTCGTTAATAACCGTCTTCACAACATTCGGTCCGGTGATAAACATCTTGGAAATGTCCTTGACCATAAATATAAAATCACAGATCGCCGGCGCATAACACGCGCCTCCGGAACAAGGTCCCAGAATTACCGCGATCTGCGGGATGACCCCCGATGCTTTTGTATGACGAAGGAACATGCCGCTGTAACCGCTCAGGGATGAGATACCCTCCTCGATTCTGGCACCGCCGCTGTCATTAATACAGATCAGGGGCGCTTTCATCTCCATCGCCATATCCTGAATTCTGCATATCTTAAAAGAATGATATTCCCCCAGTGTACCGCCAATTACCGTAAAATCTTCGCTGGCCACGAATACCTGCCGTCCGTCGATCTCTCCGTAACCTGTCACGACACCGTCACCCGGCACCCTTCTCTTATCCAGATCGAAATCATTGATTCTGGACTCCATGAATCCGTCCACCTCTACAAAAGTACCCGGATCCAACAGCACCTCAATCCTCTCCCGCGCAGTCATCTTACCGGCGGCATGCTGCTTATCTATCCTGTTCGGTCCGCCGCCTAAAAGAGCCTTCTGTCTTCTGTTATCCAGTTCTTTAATCGCTTCGTTCCATTTCATGATCCCCGTTTCCTCCACTTCCCCACCATCACATGGGCCGAATCATCATAGTCCACTTTTCTGCACGGACTTTCCGTGTTAATTTCCTTCTGCAATAAGCATATAATAATTTGATCCTCCAATACTTTGATATTCAAACTATCACTTGATATTATAGGCAGAGTACTAATTATTGTCAATACTCTGCCTGCAAATTTTCTTTTACATAAATATTCTTGTGTTACTGTTCCACCACTCTCAATGCCTAAGCGCAGATGAAAATTAATATTTTCATCGTTACGCAAGAATATAGTAGCACTAAGTTAAGCCTATATCCAACCCCAGCGTTGGATAGCATGTAGTTGTCCTAAGGACCGTTGGAAAACGCCGGTACTTAACGAGGTTCCGAGTTGCTCTGCAACTCACGAGTTTAGTACCGTTGCGTTTGGAACCGAGCGAAAGCGCGTCCTTAGGACAACTACATGCTGTCCGACGCGTCCGTCCTAGATAACATTAACTACAACTCCGCCT
The DNA here is from genome assembly GCA_947175435.1 of uncultured Lachnospiraceae bacterium. Classification (GTDB taxonomy): domain Bacteria; phylum Bacillota; class Clostridia; order Lachnospirales; family Lachnospiraceae; genus UBA3282. The sequence goes on from CAMWMS010000005.1 coordinate 9,989, forward strand.
CCACCGCACTAAGCGCTACCGCAATCACCTTATCCATATCATAATACCGATACTGCCCCAAGCGCCCTCCGAAGATCACATGCCGCCTTGCCGCCGCCAATTCACAATACCGCGCAAAGAGCGCATCGTTACGTTCATTGTTGACCGGATAATAAGGCTCGTCGCCCTCCTGCCACTGTGCCGGATACTCCCGCGTAATCACGGTGCCGGGCTGTGTTCCGAACTCAAAATGTTTATGTTCGATGATTCTCGTATAAGGCACTTCCCGCTCAGTATAGTTCAACACCGCGTTCCCTTGATAGTTATCACATTCCGGAAGTTCTTCCGTCTCAAACCGAAGGGAACGATACTCCAGATGTCCCAGACAATAGTCAAAATACTCGTCCATCATGCCAGTGTACACCACCTTGCGATAAGTATTGCCCTCTTTGTCAATGACCGTCACACCACTGTCCGTCTCCTGCTCTGTGACAAAATCCCGATAGGAGATTCCCGTCTGCACATCAATCCCCTGAAGCATATTCTCTACCATAATGGTATACCCTCCGATGGGAATACCCTGATAACGGTCGTTAAAATAATTATTATCGTAAGTAAACCGAAGGGGGAGTCTCTTGATGATAAAAGCAGGCAGTTCCTTGCAATCTCTGCCCCACTGCTTCTCTGTGTAGCCTTTTACCAGTTTCTCATAGACATCTGTTCCCACCAGCGAAAGCGCCTGCTCTTCCAGATTCTTCGGCTCCGTAATCTGCAGCCTCCCGATCTGCTCCGCAATCTTCTCTCTTGCCTGCGCCGGTGTCACCACGCCCCACATCCTGTTAAATGTATTCATATTAAAAGGGAGATTATACAATTCTCCCTTATAATATGCAACCGGTGAATTTATATAGTGATTAAATTCGGTGAACTGATTGACATAGTCCCATATTCTCTTGTCCGAGGTGTGAAAAATATGTGCTCCATACCTATGCACCTGAATATTCATCACGGGCTCGGTATAGATATTTCCCGCTATGTGCCTACGTCTGTCAATCACCAGTACCTTTTTGCCCTGCCGCTTCATCTCACGGGCAAATACCGCGCCGAACAGTCCGGCGCCAACTACCAGATAATCGTATTGCATTAATTCTCCTCTACTGCCTTATATTTCTCTAACTGCGCATAATCCTCCATCAGCTCCAACGCTTTCTTACGTCCCGTCTTGTTCAGCTTCACATAGTACTGCATCACACGATTCTCCATGATCTTGCTTCCAAGTACGCTCTTCTGGTTAAGCGGTGTAAAATCAACCGGATTCAGGTTCAATTTGTCACACATTCTGATTACAGTGCCATACGCCATTCCCTCAATTCCTCTATCCAGGGCAGTAACCAGAGTGGAGTACGGTATCTCCATCTCGATCGCGAACTGTCTGACACTCTTATACTGCTTTAAAATTTCTGCCTTTAAAATTTCTGCCTTTGTCATTTTAGCCCTCCTATAGTGTATGATTCTGATTATTTTTGTGAAAATTATATCATAAAATTCCCTAAAATGGAACCATTGAAACGTATACTGAACGATATTCCGTCCATTTCATCATTTTGTTGCTTTTTTCCTACATATTTTTGTGCAAAAAGTCTGGTACTTTATTCCTATTTTTTGCCTGTTTCTATCAGAATGCAACAAAATATTTTATTGTCGTAACATGCAGAAAATGCTAATATATATGATAGAAAAGATTTTTACTGTTGAAGAGGTGACGCCATGATTCCTATTTCGGTATGCATGATCGCTAAGAATGAAGACAATCATATAGAAGAATGTCTCAAGAGGCTTAGACCGTGTAAATTTGAAGTCATCGTTGTAGATACGGGTTCTGTGGACAGAACCGTGGAAATTGCCCATCGCTACGCAGACAAAGTGTTTCATTTTGCATGGTGCGACGACTTCAGCGCTGCCAGAAACTTCTCCACTCAGCAGGCTTCTAACGACTGGGTGCTGATCATAGACTGTGATGAATATCTGGAAAATGTCAATCTCGCCGAACTGGAGGAAGTACTAGAGAAAAACAACCGCTCCATGGGTATGATCATCCGCAATAATCCCTATATTATCCAGGGAGTGCGTTCCATCCAATCAGAGCGCATCGGCAGATTGTTTAACCGCAAATACTGTCATTATGAGGGCAGTATTCACGAGCAGGTATGCACACTGGACGGAAATGAGCCGGACTCTTTCACGATCCCTCTGACCTTTTATCACGAGGGCTACGTCTCCGAATCCGACAAACGTATGCGCGCCACCCGTAATCTGGAAATGCTTCTTCACGACCTGACCCTCAAAGGTCCAAGCCCCTATATTTATTTCCAGCTTGGACAGAACTATATCTCCCTGAACGATCTGGAGAAGGCCGCGTACTATTATCAGAAAGGTTTGGAATTAAACGCCGATCCCCAATCCGCTTTCGTGCAGAGCATGGCGGAGACATACGGCTATTGTCTGGTGGAGCTGGCTAAATATGATCTTGCCATGAGGCTTCGGGATAAGTATGAACTTTTCTCCCACCGTGCGGATTTCGTCTATCTGATGGGCATGATCTATATGAAAAAAGGATTAAATGACAAAGCGATTGAGGAGTTCCGGAAGGCAACCACTCTCTCCTCCTACTCCCGTAAAGGCGTCAATAGCTACCGCGCCAACTATAATATCGCTTCCATCTACGAGAACATGGGCAATCTGAATGAAGCCCGTACATACTATAAGAAATGCGGCGACTATGAACCTGCCGTAAAGAAACTGAAGGAACTTACCCCATCTCCCGCTCCGAAGCCGATGTTAAACAGCTTTGTCCAGGGACAGTGATGTAAACCAACAGGAAAGGAATCTGCCGTGCTGCCCATATCAGTCTGTCTGATTGCCAAAAATGAAGAAAAGCATATCGATGAGTGTCTGAAACGCCTGCAGCCTTACGGATTCGAAATCGTGCTGGCAGATACCGGCTCCACGGATCGCACTGTTGAACTGGCACGGAAATACACTGACCGGATCTACCATTTCGACTGGTGCGGTGATTTTAGTGCCGCCAAAAATTTTGCCATGCAAAAAGCCTCCCACGACTGGATACTCTCTCTCGATTGTGACGAATATCCGGAGGTTATAGATCTGAAGGCATTACGAAAATGTATGGAAAGCTATCCTCATCATGCCGGGCGCATCCTGATCCGCAACCGTTTTACGCAAGACGGTCAGACATCCTACGAGCATGTGCGTGTCAGCCGGTTCGTAAACAGGCGCTATTTCCACTTTGAGGGAGTCGTTCACGAGCAGCTTGTACCGACAGCTGCTTCCGATTACCGGGACACCACGCCTGATACGGCCCCCGTCAAATATGTCTACTCAGCCCCGATTACCGTCCTTCATGTAGGTTATGACGGCACAGAAGATGAGATGCGCGAGAAATCCAAACGCAACATTACTCTTTTAAAAAAAGAATTGGAAACCCACGGCGCCGATCCCTACACCTATTATCAGTTGGGGCAAAGCTATCGAAAGCTGCACGACTTCGAGACGGCTTTCCGCTATCTTGATCTGGGGCTCTCCATGGATGTAGATCCTGCATTGGATTATGTGCAGAATATGGTGGAATCCTACGGTTATACTCTATTAGACTTAAAGCACAATCAGGATGCTCTCGATCTGCTTGATATATACGACGAATTTGCCACGCGCGCCGACTTCGTATTCCTGATCGGACTGATCTACATGAATAATGGGCTGTTCGATAACGCCGTCCGAGAGTTCCATAAGGCTTCCACGATGGAAGAGTTTGCCGTGGAAGGCGTGAACAGTTACAAGGCCAATTACAACATTGGTGTGATCCTAGAATGTACGGGTGATGTCGCAAAAGCAATAGAAGCCTACCTTAAGTGCGGAGATTACGAACCTGCCAGGGCAAGGCTGCGACAGCTCGATTGTGCAAGAATGGAGGATTAAAATGGAAATACATGAATCCGCGGAGGATTATTTAGAGACGATCCTCATTTTAAAAGAGCGCTCCGGACAAGTCCGCTCCATCGACATTGCCACGGAGATGAATTACAGCAAACCCAGTATTAGCGTAGCCATGAAGAAGCTGCGCGAGAACGGCTATATACAAGTGAATAAGGACGGCTATATCACCCTTACCGATACCGGCTATGCGATCGCCTCCGATATCTACGACCGACATAAAGTACTGACAGCCTTCTTCGTATCGCTCGGCGTAAACGAAAAGACTGCCGCCGCAGATGCATGCCGGATCGAACACGACTTAAGCCCTGAGACTTATGAGAAAATCAGGGAACACGCACTGAAAACGGTCGGATAGACGGCACGCCGCCTCTCATCGGCCAGAACCGAGGACATCTATGAAAATACTGTTTATCGAATGGGCCAGTTTCGGAAATAATGACATGAAGGAGGCTTTTACAGCTGAAGGACATACTGTAGTCTCCTATCCTTTTTCCAATAAAGACTCCCGCAGGGATGAAGAAGTGGAAAAGGATTTCGCTGCATCTCTTCACAGAGAAGTGCCGGACGTGGTCTTTTCGTTTAATTATTTCCCGGTCATCTCAGTTGTGTGCAAACAGGAAAATATACGTTATATCTCATGGATTTATGACAGTCCGTATGTGATGCTTTACTCCTACACCACGATCAACCCGTGCAATACCATCTATGTTTTTGACCGGGAGCTTTATACAGAATTTCATAATGCTGGCATACAGACCGTACATTACCTGCCTATGGCAGCGAATACGGAGCGTCTGGACAAAATCGTTCCGGCAGTTACCACCTCAGGCATTCCATACTTATATGACGTTTCTTTCGTGGGCTCTCTCTACACCGAAGAACATAACTTTTTTGATCGTATGACATCCCTGTCAGATTACACCAAAGGCTATCTGGACGCACTCATGGCGTCACAGATGAAAGTGCAGGGCTACAACTTTATTCAGGAATCCCTTGCTCCGATCATGGACGATCTGTACCGTGCTCTCCCGATGGATCCTAATCCGGACGGCGTGGAGTCAAGGGAATATCTCTATGCCCAATATGTAATCAACCGCAAGATTACCGGACTGGAGCGTGACGAACTGCTCCATGCTGCCGCACAGCATTTTCACTTCGACCTGTTTACCCCCAACCGCGATTACGACATACCGAACCTTACCAACCACGGTACAGTTGATTATTATCAGCAAATGCCGATGGTATTTAAACAGAGCCGGGTCAATTTAAACATCTCCCTTCGAAGTATTAAAAGCGGTATTCCGCTTCGCGCTTTTGATATCATGGGAAACGGCGGGTTCCTGCTGAGTAACTTTCAAGCCGATTATCTGGATAACTTTATCCCCGGCGAAGATTTCGACTATTATGATAGCAAAGAAGATTTCATCAATAAAATCAACTACTATCTGACCCACGAAGAGGAACGTATCGCCATTGCTAAGAACGGACATGACAAGATAGCTGCGCGCCATACGTTCCGTCATCGGGTGAGGGAGATGCTGTGCTGAGTGCAAGATCCCGTTGTCGTTTGTGAGGAAAGAACACACATTTTCCACTATCGGATATGCGATCCGGCGGTTTGTGTGCACATTTCTTCGAAGGAAAGTAAGTATATTCGCTTATTCTTCTGTGCGAACAGCCGGGCTTCCTCCTGAAAACCCGCCTTGGAAAATAGATAGTAATATTTCTCCGGGTAATGAAACAGTTCTCCCCGTTCAAACAATCTTTCCACAACTTGCCTGCCTATTTTCTCATTTTTCCATTTACACTCCCCAAACAATGCCTGCTTTTCTGTAACCGCCATCAGATCAATTTCCTCCTGCCGTTTCTCCCGGGCATTCGTTCCCCACCAACGCCCGACTTCCCCGATTACAAACGGTAAACTGCTGTATATTTCCGGCAAAAATAAGTATTGCTGACAAATCCTTTCAAATATTGCTCCCATAAAATCATTCATCTGCGGCAGCACGATCGCCTCATACACCTGCCGTCCTACGCCGCGCATAATGCTGCTTGAATTCGGTCTTACAAAGCGATACCAGAACAGATACATACTGTCTTCCAGACGATACAAGGTTCTCCGACTGCTTACCGGCTCCGTCATAGGCGTTTCTTTCTTAATGATCTGCAAAGAAATTAAGGATGAGAGCTGATTACTGCAGCCACTCGTCTCCAAACCTGTCTTAGTTGCAATTTCATTTAACCGGCTTGCCCCGGATGCAATTGCCGAGATAATGGAATGGTAAGACATTGGTTCCCTTAACTCCTGCTTCATCAAATTGAGCGGCTCCTCAAGTAATCGACCACTTTCATCAAAAAAAAGCTCTATAATATTTTCATCTGCACCGACAGAAGTTTTAATACGCGATAAATATTCCGGGATTCCGCCTGTCACACCGTAAAGTGCTGCCTGTTCCCAGATCGTAAAATCCGCCAGCATTTCTTTCGCCTCCCAGAATGTAAACGGTTGGATCTTAAACTGCGCTGTACGCCGTCCATACAGTGGGCTCTTATACCCCAAAACCTGTTCCTCCATAAAGCTCATGGAAGACCCACATAAAATCAAAAACAATCTGCTGTCTTTCCATATCTGGTCTATATGCTTCTGCAGCATAGAGGAAATTGCCGGATAGGATGCCGCAAGATACGGATACTCATCAATTGCGATCACAAGACGCTCGCCTGCCGTCGCCAAAGCATCTATATATTCTAAAAGCCCTTCATAATCCCCAAATGCTGCCTGGTAAGCCATCAGATGATTCTGCGTAAAAAGCGCTGCTGAAAGCCCGCTTAAGTTTTCTCTGCCGGTTCCCTCAACTGCCATATAATAAATACCCTTCTTTTCTCTCATAAATTCTCGCAGAAGCGTTGTCTTACCGACACGTCTCCTCCCATAAAAAACAGCAAACTCAAATTGCCCGCTTTGGTACAACGTATTTAGTTTATTTAGTTCTCTATTCCTTCCCACAAACATATTTATCTCTCCATTTGCTAATTATGTAATTAGTAATTATTCAATTAGTAATTGTATAATTAGTATATTGTATTTCTATAAAAATGACAAGCATAAATATATACTTCATTAAAATAAAAACTGCCGAATAAATTAATGTATAATATCGCTCATAGGTTATTATCTTAATTGTCTGCGCATATATTCCGGGGTTTGGCATTAGGGCGGATGTTACTGGATTTATGATATAGATTATGATACTATATTCTCATGGAGATGAAGAAAATGTGCCCTATATCAGTATGCATGATTGCCAAGAATGAAGAAAAGAATATCGAGAAGTGTCTTGCCGCAGTCAAGCCCTATGGGTTTGAGATCGTTGTGGCTGACACAGGTTCTACCGACCGGACGAAGGAGATTGCCGCCCGATACACCGATAAAATATATGATTTCAAGTGGATCGACGATTTCAGCGCCGCGCGGAATTTTTCGCTGAAACATGCTGCAAATGATTATGTGTTGATCCTTGACTGCGATGAAGTCATCACCGAGCTTGATATCGATCTTATGTCCGATATGATCAGACAGCATCCCGAATCCGTGGGAAGGCTCGCCATCGATAATCACTATATCTCCAATCAGACTGACATGGTCTATCAGGACCGGCTGGGAAGACTTTTTAACCGTAAGCTCTTCCACTTTGAGTCCGCCATCCACGAGCAGATCACTCACAATACGATGGGTATGCACTATGAGAGCTATGATCTGCCGCTTCTGATTGATCACGTCGGTTATCTGGGCAGTGTGACAGACCTTCGCAGTAAAGTGGAGCGCAACAACACACTCCTGTTCCACGAGCTTGAAAAAGATCCGGAAAATCCTTATCTCTATTTCCAGATCGGACAGTCCTATAATATGATCTATGATTATGAGAATTCTTATACCTATTACGAGAAAGCATTGGAATACGATGTAGACCCACAGGAAGAATGGGTACAGATGATGATCATCGCCTATGCTAACGCTCTGCTTCACACGGGCAGACAGGCGGAGGCTCTGCAGCTTGAGTCAGTCTATGATGCCTTCGCAACCACATCCGACTTTTTCTGCTGTATGGGACAGATCTATATGGCCAACGGACGGTATGTGAAAGCCATGATGGAATTCGTGAAGGCGATCCACTGTCCCATCGCCAGAGAGACCGGAACCAATTCCTTCATCCCTACCTACAACATCGGGCTGATCAATGAAATGATGGGAAAGACCGAAGATGCCTTGATGCATTACCGCAACTGCGGGGATTTTCCGATGGCCGTAGAGAAGGTGAAGGAGTTAGAAAGCAAACTTTCTAACGAATAAACACTGTGCGGGTTGTCAAGAACCGAAGATACAGCCGACACCAATCTGCAAATATATAAAATCTGCAAACTGTTACCTAATCAGCAGAAACTTGCAATGACTATAAGCCACAATCAATTAGATCCTTGTCTCTATACTTCAAACAATCTTGCTATCCCTGTCTCGTAAGAAAACGCATTCTTCACCTTTCTCTGCCCGGCTTCTGCGATCTGTCTCCGTTCTTCTTCATGAGACAGATAATAATGCACCTTATCAATACATTCTTCCATACTGCCAAAGGCGGCGATCTCCACGCCTTCCTCAAAATGCTCTGTAATTTCGGGCTGGCGGTTGCTCAGCACGAACCCGCCGCATGCCATAATATCCAATACCCTGAGCGGAATACCGGAATGAATGGATCGCAAGGAAATATTGAGATTGATCCTGCTGCCCGCAAAAACTAACGGCATCTGCGTATGGTAATCTACCGTGCCGTGGTTGTGCGCATTCAGCTCCGGCAGCTTCCCGGTATCGGAACCCGTATATAACCTGAAATCAAGATTCCTGTCAGCAATGCCGCGACCATCTGCTGTAACGCTGTCGTCACATGTACTCAACCGTCTCGCAATCCCAGTGAACAGCTTCCGCCGCTCTTCCACCGTTACCTTCTTCTCCAAAACCGCCGCCATCAGAATGTCCTCCGGCCTTGCGAAATAATCCTCGCCCAGCATAAGTCCTTGCTCTTCCATAGGCTTCTGCAGTTCTATCAGATTAATCTGTCCTGACGCAACTGCCTGCCCTAAGTAATCCTTTTCATAAGAGAAGCATTGCTGTTTAATTAAAGCCTCCATGCTGCCACAATCTGACGCTGCTACCTCTCTTTCACCATCAAACAACAGATCATAGTAATTATGCCCATCCGTATACAAAGAACCTACAAAGGATACATCGCACTGATATTTCTCCCGCTCTGCTTGCGAAGCCCGGACTATTGCTTCCTCAAAATATGCACAGTCTACCGCCAGCGGCGCGTGATAAACCGTATTGATACCGTAATCCTCCTCCAGCCGTCTTACCATCTCACGATCAAAAATGCCAATGTGATTGCACGAGTCACCTACCTGCTTCGCATACAATGTAAAATGCGGGCAGTCATACACCCACGCATAGTACGGTATTCCGCAAGTATGACAGATCATGGAAACGATCGGGAAGTAATTATAAGACACTACCGCCTCCGCCGCCTCTCGATGAACCGCCTGTATCATCTCCATAGCAAGCTCCATATCCCGCGTGTAATGCTTACATTCCTTACGAAACCACACGACCTCAAATCCCATTTTTATTAAATTGTCCGCCAAGTTCTGTTCGTTGTTGGCTTGCCATGAATATAATATAAGACGCATAAACCTTTATTCCGTATAAACTAAATCCTTTCTCACATATTTCATTCAGATTATCTGGGGCGTTTCTGTGCCCTGACTATATATTGGAATGTTGTATACATCCACTCCTCCGTCTGATCTGATAGACCAAGCAGCGTTTCCACAATAGCCTGTTCTCTGTCAGATATGGCAAAAACGCGCCTATCGATATCCTTTACTTCATAACCCGCATTCCGGAATAAATTCATAATCTCATAATAGGTAAAGAAATGTATATGAGTCCGATCCAACAGTCCCACGTCTTGATACACAAATCTTCCTTCCAGCAACTGTTCCATAACCGATATATGCATAACATTGGGTATGCAGGCAATAATACATCCGGCTTCATTCAAGCTTTCGCGGCACATTTCGACCACTTCTTCCGGATGCCGCAAATGTTCCAATACATCACCGAAAATAATATAATCGAACTTTTCCCCGAAAGGAATCCGCAGCTCATCTATATTCCCGTATTTGGCTTCGGTAACATGCTTTGCTATTTCCACTGCAGCCTCATTGATATCCAAACCATACGTCTTGCATTTCGGAAAACGATTCTGAATCTCAACCAAAGTTGCACCCAAATCACACCCCACTTCGAGAACTTTAAATTCTTCTTCTTTTTCCTCCTGAATACGCGCTGCCAGTAACCGGTTAGGTTTTAAATTAAAGTAATTCATCCCCCATTCCTTCTTCATGAACGCTCTGGCATTGAAGCACCATTCTTCTGCAACACTATATATTTCATCGCATTGATGGAAGCTTTCATATGCGTATGCGTATAGACATACAATCTGCGCTAACCCTCCCTGAATCATTCGGAGTGAATAATCAGTCAGAACCTCCTCCGGATGACTCAGTTCTTCCCGAAACAATCCGTTTTGTTCAAAAATATCTCTCCGCGCCGCCCACATTTTCCAATTGGCACACAATACTTTATCGTACGCTTTCCCACTCCGCCGTCTGTTGCCATGCCGCCGGATCAGCGACAATTCCTCTTTACTCTTGACAGCGCTTCTTTCGTTTGGAAAGAAATTGTTCGTACACGGACTTGCCATTGCCGCATGATCTGACTCCAGAGCTCTTGCAAGCACTCTCAGACTTCTTTTCTCAGGATACACACCTGCCTCCAGAAAGACGATGCACTCCTGAGTTTCAAAGTTGGTCAGAACCGTATTCCATAGTTTCCCATAACCTTGTACTCCTTCGTCAAACCATAGATATTCATACTGTCCCGACGACAGCCACTGTGCAGTATCCTCCTCCGATTCGTTAACCGCTATGATAATATTTGCAATTCCATCAACTCCGCCAAGCCATTCAAGCGTATCCCGTAACTGATCCAACCTCCGATGTACCGTCAATACTACGGTAACTTTGTATCCTTCAAGATCCGTCTCATCCTCTTGGAAATACTCCTGCAAAAATTTTTGTCTTTCTCCGTCATACGCATTCATAAGCGACAATGCGCTGTCATGCATGCACCACGGTTCATCGAGTGCCGGCACTACAACTTTATATCCACGACGTATAAACTCCTGACTTTGCGAGCAGTCATAGAAATCCCATTTATCAAATATGTCTTCCCGCCACGGAATATCATATTGTGTGATCATGAGCAGACCATCTATAGCCTCCACTTCTGTCAACTCGGTTCCTCCCGGGCGGAATAAGTTATCACCAAGATATCCCGGTAAGTAAACTGCCCCACACCTTTTTCCCGCCCACATCACACCGCTGTCCGGGAGTTCAGGCGATCCGATCATGCCGATCATGCCAATCTGTTCATCTTTTTTAAAAACATCCAGAAAGTCCCGTATAAAATCACGATTTATTATAAAAGAGTCCTGATGCAGATATACCTTATACTTTGCGTCGGAAGCCTGCATCCCCTCATTATATCCGGATGCCATAGATTTCGCTTCTTCCACCGTAAGTACTTCGATCTGATACCCTTCCGGAACATTCAGATGGTAAATATAATGCAGACATTCCTCCGTATAAAGCCGATCACTGCTGCAGATCACAAAGCAGACTTTCCTTTCGTTGACTTCATTCATACTTCAAGTTTTCCCTCCGCTACTTTTCTCTGAATAAATGCCTGCACCTTCTCCTTATATACCGCATTACAATATGCCTCAATGAATAATTCCGGCAGAGAAACATGATTCTGATGACAAAATTCACAAAACTCCTCTTCATCATCCAACACATCAAATGCAATCCGTCTGAGATAAAATTTCACCTTCGTATCCCGCTCCAACAGCTCGTCTACCCCCGATACCTTAGAAAAGAGTATCTGCTGTCCTTCCTCTCTTTCCGCGGTACAGACCGGAATCAGATAAAAAATCTTTAAAAGCTCTCTGTTTGACTTTGCAAGCTTCTCGTTTGCCAGTAACAGGCTCTCCACCTCATCATATTGCTTCTTCGCAAACAGATCATTGACCTGTTCCCACAAGTTTTGCCCATCCATATTGATTCATATCCCTTTCTCTATATTCCGGTCATTCAAATTTCTCACCTAATACTATAATATCTTTTCTATAATGAACTGTTTTGACTTCTCTATCTCTACTGCCAATTTCCTATTTACCGCATCATAATCAATATCTTCTATGAATTCCTCTACATCATACTGATCCTCATTTTCCAGAATCCTGTTTTTTATTTCAGGAAACAAGGCAAATGTAGCAAACCTGTCTGACTCTCTGTTTTTTACCGTCACAAAATTCTTCTCAAATATCATGGAAAAGCAAGTTCCATGGTATGAGTCGGTGATGACAAAATCGGCATTGCGAAGATATGAAAGCCACTCCTCAACTGTCAACTCTGTCCTAATATTGTCATATTCCAATACCCGCAGATAATAGTCTGTTGCCCGCAGATTTGCATCCATTATATTGATCAGCTTGATCCCGCCAAGCTTCTGTTGTATTTTCAAACACAGTTCCCGCTTTTCTTCAGTAGGATTCAAAAAATATACTGCAATATACGGATCTATCTCCGCTTTGGGCGTCTTGCGAAGGAGAATATCATAATCCTTTTCTCCCAACAAAAATACCGGATCTAAAACCCACGTCGCCTCCACACCATATCGATCATGGCAAAGATCAACGCCAACTTTTTCTCTGACGGAAATGGCCTGAAATCTATGATACAGATCCGTTCCTATTTCCGCAGGAGCTGCCGCATCAACATTTCCGAAAGAAGTTGCGTAAGACACTTTCTTCTTGCCCTCTTCTACAAAATCAAGCAGAAAATAATTGCCATATCCATAGTATTGTGCATATATATAATTCCAATTTTGATCAGAAGCTACAATAAATGTATCACAGCACTTATTCAACATCTCATAATCATAATTCGGAAAATACTCCGAACTTAAAACATAATGTTCTTCTGCAAACTTTTTAAACTGTTTGATCGGTGTTAATGTACAATAGTTGTCCAACACAACCATTTTCTTCCCCTTTGTCTGCAGAAACGTGTGCAATGCATAGTTTGTTAATGCGTTACCGTAATTGATCCCCCACATGCAAACCAATGCCATATCAAAGCGGATTCGCTCCTTGACAACCATCATCATGTCTGCTAAGGATCCATAATTACCCTTTCTCCACTCTTCAAAGAATAATTCTCTACATTTCGGTTCTTTCACAGACTCACTGATACATGGATTGAAATTCTCTGCCGCCTCCGTCTGCAGACTTACAATTTTCTCAAATTCCGGCAGTATACTCTTAAAGAAATATGCGCCTTTCTTCGTATTCAGTGTTACAAACGACGTCCCCATTCCATCATCAAATTGATAGATTTTATTAATTCCCCAGAAATCTCCCAAGCTTAAATCGCTGTACTTTTTATTTTTAAATTTGCAATCATAACAACTCTTTCGTAATGCCCAATTATTTAGGAAACCATACATATATGGCTCTTTCTTCTTTCCAACGTATTCCGTGCCGTTCTGATATTTCACATACAGCCCTACACCCCATCCAAACACGTCTTTCTTCCTAAATGAAATCTCCGCAATCTCTTCTTTGCTCTCCAGGCAAGAATCAAATACCTTCTGTGATGGCACACCGTGGCATACAACATCCACAAGTATCAGATTCTCATATTCTTTTCCCACATAGCGCTTAAGCCCTGCAAGCTGACAGCTGCATCCCGTAAAAAGAACTTTCGTTCCCTGTTCCGCCAATTCCTTAACCCGCTGATAGGCCTTCCCCACATTACTCTGTACATATTTGGACGACATCATCCGTTCCACATCTTCAATCTGATCCGATACAATATGTTCTACCTGCCAGTCATCATTCCAGACTGCACCGCATACATAGCCTCCCTCTGACAAGATCTTGTCTGCAAGTACTCTGAATACACCGCCTGACGAACTTCTTCTGCGGATTTCCGAATTACTCATAACCGCATAGCAATCATCCGGCAAGACTGTCCCCGGCGTTTCATTACAAACCGGGCATACTGCTTTACATCCACCACATTTAATGCATTTATTATTATCTATTACCGGTATAAGAAATCCGTCCTCATCACATCCTTGTGATATAGCTCCTACAGGGCATACATTATAGCACGCCATACAACCCGTACATGCTGTAACTCCGGTAATATCAACAGTCGCAATTTTCTCCGGATGACTGGAAGGATATAATTTCTCCCACTTTTCCTGTACATAGGTCAGATAATCCTGATCTTTTGACAACTGCATAATACATCTGCAGAAGAATTCCTCGCACTGATATCCACATGCTTCATGGTAAACCGTTTCAAACTTCTGTCGTTTCAAACCGACCAGCGCCAATTCATCTTTGTACATATCCATAATGTAGCACTGTGTAATAATCTTATCCTTGTTGCGTTTTCCCACACTGTTTTCTGACTCATGGGCAACCGCCAGCACCTCGTTTACTAACATAATTCCATATTTTTGTGCAATGCGGATTGTCAATTCATAGTCTTCCAGCGAATTTAACTGCTCATTGAAACCGCCTATTTCAATAAAAATGCTTTTCTTCATTACCAGAGTAATCATACCCACCAGAGAATTGATCAGAAGCGTATAAAATACATAGCCGGTTTTATGCATTATATCAACACCTTCCGGCGGATAAATATCAGATCCGGGGCCGTTTGTATAGAAAAGACTGTATACCGCACCCACATTCTGATTACATCCTGCAAAATGAGCCATCTGTTTTTCCAGCTTATCACGATACCATTCATCGTCACTGTCATGAAAAGCAATATATTCACCGCTTGCATAAGATACACCGATATTTCTGGATGCCCCCGCTCCAAGATTATCATCATTTCTGACATAGACAATATTAATATCCGTAATATCTCCATACTCGGCTTCTATAAATTCCATTGTATTATCCGTCGAACAATCATCAACAATAATAATTTCAAAATTCCGGTATGTCTGATTCAGCACACTGTCAATAGAGCGTTTCAAAGTATGCCTTCTATTGTATGTAGGTATGATAACACTTACTAACACTTTCTGATCCATATCTTATTCTCCAATCTTCCCCAGAGTATTCCGTACTTTCGCCTGATCGTATACGCAATGCTCTATCATATAATCAAGTCCCTGCAAAGATATCCTGTCACTACGAACATATTCTTTTAAAACAACGCCTGCCTCTTCCAAATCGTATTCTATCCGCCTTAGGTAAAACTTTATTTCCGTATATTTTAGTAATAATGCCTCATAATCTGCACAGTCATTGCAAAAACAATCCAGCTTTTGTGCAGTTTCCCTTTTTCTTATTTCAAAAATATGCTGCATAACCGAGAGGTCTGTCATCCTTATTTGAAGGTCATTAGCCTTCATAATCATCATTTCCACCGCCCCATACTCTTTCTGTGCGATCAATCTCTTTATAAGATCCAGAATCGATTGTATTAAAGCATATCTTTCCTGCAGGGAATCCATCATTTCCGGTTTTTGATAGACATATCCGAAATCCCGATAGGCTTCGCAGAAACATCTTCTCGCCTCATCGTAATTCTGCAATTTACTGTGACCACAGTCATGCAGACACCATGCTTCTTTCTGATAAGGAACTGCTACCTGATACCCTTTCCTCCTAAATTCGCATGATTGGGACAAATCATAGAAATCCCACCCTGTAATAATATCCTCACGCCACTCTATGTCATATTGGGTTGCCATAAACATACCGTCAATTGCATCCACTATGACCGTTTCCTGTGCTTCTGTCTGGAAATTAACTTCCAGCTCTGCAGCGGTATTCCACGCTCTGGTGCGTCCACAGTTCCAGGTATTCCATGCAATACCGTCCTTGTCCAGTTCCCTTTCCCCAAGCACCCCTGCCATACCTATATCCGGTTTCTCTTTGAACATTTCTATCAGATCACACAGTAAATCAGAATATATCAGAAAAGTATCCTGATGAATATATATTTTATACTTTGCATCAGAACTGTGCATTGCCTCATTATAAGCCGCCGCCATGGAAACCGCTTCTGATATATTCGTAAATGAGAGTTCATAACCTTCCGGTACTTTTAATGCCTGAATATATCTGATACACTCTTCCAAATACTGTTCCTGATTGCTCGCTACGATTATCTCTATCTTCCATTCATTCATATCTTGCTCATCCCACGCTATCACAAATAGTACTTTCTAAGAACCTGATGAATTACCAAAACACTCTCATCCGTAATCTCCATATTCAAAACAAGCAATAGCAACTCCTCCAGAACAGTTCTTTCTTTCAGATATGGATTTTCCCGTATATTAGGGAAAATTTGCAACATTGCCCTTACCAGTAATTTAACCTCTTCCACTGTAAGAAATTTTCCCTTTTTCATAATCAGGCTGATATTGTAGGCATACCCCCATCGAAAAAATAAATATGCTATTTCATCATAATATCGCTGTAAAAATTCCCGTTTTTCTAAATCTTGCGCCAGAAGCAGCCACACTTGTATATTATCGATCCTATGTTGATCCCATCCGCTACGCGTTGTACTTCCAGGCGATATATAATAAAAATAAAGTTCTTCATCCAAGAAATAATGCCTTTTCTCGTAAAATAACACCGGTACCGTAAAACAAGGCTCCTCAAATATCAAATGCTCTGCAAATTGAATATGATTATCCTGAATCATACTCATCCTATAAAATTTTTTCCAGCAATTGTTAATCAGTGTATACTCGTTTTTCAGTAAAAAATCCTTTCTCTCTTCTTCCGTATTCACTTCCAGCAGACAGCTTTCATTACCTTCCTGTACAGATACTAAAGAATATCCCTCATCCTTCTTAAAATCCTTATGGCGGAATTGTACTACATCCGCATCATACTTCTTGGCCCTGTCATACAAGTGTTCCATTGCTTCAAACGCCAACCTGTCATCTGCATCGCAAAACATCAGATATTCCCCGCCTGCATAAGAAATTCCTGCATTTCTGGCTCCGCCTTGACGCATGTTCTTCTCTAGTTGTATGGCTATAACCGTATCTGGGAACGCTCTTTCATATTGCATGATTAACTCCCATGTTGCGCCTTCGTCCGTCGATGCATCATCGACTAAAATAATCTCTATATTTTCTATGCCTATCGTCTGTTTTATCAAATGTTCCATGCATTTGTCCAAATACGCTGACGCATTATAACATGGCACGACAACACTTACATATTTCATGCTAATCTCCTTCTATACCTACTTCTAAAACATTGCCTCTACCGCTGAAGATATTCTCTTACAAACTTTTCTCTTTCCCCGTTATAGTCCTTCAGATTAATAAATCCGCAGTCATGAACACACCAAGGTTCTTCTGTTTTCGGCACTACCACTTTATAACCATGTCGCATAAACTCCATACTTTGAGAACAGTCATAGAAATCCCATTTATCAAATAGATCCTCCCTCCACGCGATATCATACTGTGTAATCATGAGCAGTCCGTCTATTGCTTCCACCTCCTCCAGTGGCTGAGTACACGGATTCGACAGCATAACTGTCTCATAAATATGCTGTTCATAGATCATTCCATACCGTTTCTCATCCCACATAATTCCGTTTGCAGGAATATGGGGTGCTCCAATAACTCCGATCATTCCGATTTCTGCATCGGATTGGAATATCCGCAATATGTCCTTCAGAAAATGCGGATAAACGATAAATGTATCATGATGAAGATATACCTTATACTTTGCTTCGGAATGCTGCATGGCCTCATTATAGCCGGAAGCCATAGACTTAGCATCCTCCACCGTCAAAATGTCTATATGGTAACCATCCGGTACTATCAGTTGATTGATGTAATATATACACTCATCAACATAAACCGGATCATTGGTACAGATAATAAAACAAATCTGCATTTCAGTCGAAACATCTGTCTCAAATGTTCCTTGCTCTTCTGTATGATCCGTCCTCCACGTATCCGCCCCCGCACGCACTGACATACTCCCATTCATCGCAGTAATAATTTTCTTTTTATTAACTATACTGAAATCAATAACTCGCATTAACTCGTAAGAAGATACTTGGTTCTGTGCCAAAAATTGATGGAAAGATCCCAAATCATATGCAACGCCAAACTCGATCCTTCTCAAATAAAATTTCAGTATTGTATAGCGGTTCAGCAAATCTTTCATATCGGAAATCTTAGAAAAAATATCAGCCTGACCTGCCGCTTTCTCCTGCTCATAGATCGTGCTCAGATAGCAGACCGTAGCAAGATCATTATCCTTCTCTGTTATAGATTTGTAAGATAACAGTAGTGCTTTGATCTCATCATATCTTCCATTCTGCAGCAATTCATCTGTCTGCTGTTTCAGTTGTGACGCATTCATATTCATAATTCATTTCCTTTAAATGCTCTATTTTGCCTATATTAATTATTCATGCATATTTTCCAAGAATATCGTTGATCACTTTCACACTCTCATCTGTGATTTCCATATCAAGTACTGTCAGCATCAATGAATCCCATGCGCTCTGGCTTTCCTTTAAATATTTATTCTTTCTTACATTCGGGAACATCTCCGCCACCATATCGATCAGGAAACTCAATTCATCTTTCGTTATAACATATCCCTTCTGAAGAGTCATGCGAATGCTTAATCCAAGCCCCCATCTCATAAACAAATATTCCAGTTCCGAATAATATTTCTTAAAGAGTCCTCTGGACTCCAAATCATCCATCAAATGCATCCATACCTGCGGATTATCCCACTTATGTACTCCCCAGTCACCCCGTACCGTACTTCCCTGCGATAAATAATTAACATAAAGCACCTCATCCAAAAAATAATGCCTCTTCTCATATAAGCGTAGCGGTAGCATAAATGAAGGTTCTTCAAAAATCAAATGCTCGGCAAAAGCAAGATGATTTTCGCGAACCATTGATAATCTGCAGAATTTTCTCTGCGACCCCAGGGTTAAACGCCCATCCATACGCAAAAGAAATTCTTTTCTCTGCTCTTCCGTCTCCAGTACTATGAATTCATTTCGGCTTCCCTTTACCAATTCTACTACAATATCGTGATTGCCTACATCAGTATTTAAAAATTCAACCACATCTGCATCATATTCCTTTGCCGCACGATAGCAGTGTTCCAGCGCCTCTTCCAGAAGCCAGTCATCCGCATCACAAAATTGGATATACTCACCGCTTGCATAAGAAACGCCGACATTTCTGGCTCCGCCCTGCCTCATATTCTGCTCCAATGAAACGGCTATGATCGTATCAGGAAACTGCCGTTCATAATCACTGATCAAATTCCATGTCGCACCGTTATCCGTAGAGGCATCATCAACCAGAATAATCTCCATATTTTCAATACCAATCGTCTGATGCACTAACTGCTTTATGCATTTATCAAGAAATTTGGTTGCATTATAACATGGGATCACCACACTGACTGCTTTCATCTATCTTCTCCTTCCATTCTGCAGCAATTCATTAATCAGGCGTATTTATGCAGAATATTATTGATTACCTTCACGCTCTCTTCGGTGATTTCCATATCAAGTACCGTCAGCATCAATGAATCCCATGGATCACGCTCTTCCCTAAGATATTTGTTCTTCCTGACCCCTGGGAACATCTCCGCCACCATATCGATCAGGAATCCCAATTCGTCTTTCGTCAGAACATATCCCTTTTGAAGCGCCATACGAATACTTAGTCCGAACCCCCAGCTCATAAACAAATATTCTAATTCTAAATAATACTTCTTAAAAAGTTCTCTGTCTTTCAGGTCATTCACCAAATGCCGCCATACATGCGGATTGTCCCATTTATGTTCTCCCCAGTCACCCCGTATGGAGCTGGACGGAGAAAGGAAACATATATACAGTTCCTCATCCAGAAAATAATGCCTTTTTTCAAATAAGCGCACAGGAACCATAAAGGAAGGCTCCTCAAAAATCCTATGTTCTACAAACCGAATTTTGTTTTCCTTCAACATGGACAGTCTATATAGTTTTTTCTGCGATCCCAATGACAGTTTTTCATCGACTTGTAAAAGAAACTCCTTCCGCTTCTTCTCCGTATCAATTTCCGTCAAAAAGCTGCCTTTCCCCTTCTCTACTATATCTATTTCTATTCTATGATCCATGATGTCTTTAATCCGAAACTCCACTACATCTGCATCATACTCCCGAGCCGCATCGTGTAAATGCTCCAATGCCTCCGGCATCAACCAGTCATCCGCGTCGCAGAAAATTAAATATTCCCCGGCAGCATGAGAAATTCCGATATTTCTGGCTCCGCCCTGCCTCATATTCTGCTCCAATGAAATGGCTACGATCGTATCAGGAAACTGCCGTTCATAATCACAGATCAAATTCCATGTCGCACCGCTATCCGTAGAGGCATCATCAACCAGAATAATCTCTATATTCTCAACACTAATCGTCTGTTGTAACAAGTGGTTAATACATTTTTCTAAATAATTGGATGCATTATAACACGGAACCACTACACTGACTGCCTTCATCTGCCTTCTCCTTCCACCCATGCAAGCAACTCTTTTATTTTCTTCTCATAGGTGTAGCACCTCATAACTTTTGCATGTCCGTTCCGGGCAATCTGCTCCCGCTCCTCATCATGCCTAAGATAATACTCCACTTTCTCCATTAATTCCTCCGGGGTCCTGAACATCACGATTTCTTCATCCTCTTTAAACAACTCTGCTGTCTCCGGCGAGTAATTTGTCAATGCAAATCCTCCGGCTCCTAAAATATCCAGCACTCTCTGTGGTGTCCCACCCTCTATTCCTTTGAGAGAAATATTCAAATTGATCTTACTGTTTTTAAAGGCATAATGGAGATCCTGCTCGGAGCAGATCGGCGGCATGATCTTTACATTGTTCAGCCTTTGCTCCGCCGTTTTACTCGTAGTGTATAGTGTTACAGGGAATCTCTCCGCCAATAGATTCAGTACACATATCCTCTCGATATTAGCGACTTTACGTGTTAAATATCCATTCTCAAAATAAGTCGAATCCGCGATGTCAAAGAAATTAACCATCTGAAACCCCGGCGTTACTTTGCGAATATATGCGACTAATTCATTGCTCACAGATCCGTTGATCCGATTGATGCCGTCCCAACGAAAGGCTGCCCTCTCAAACACGCCTACAAAATAATCCTGCAATTCCTGCGGAAGATGATTACAGAATTCATCATAAAAATTATTATCATATAGTTGTCCTACAAAGCAGACCTCATCATTGTAATGATGATCACCTCCGGTGCAGCAGCTCTTATCCCATTCCAGTATCTGCTCAAAATCCACCGCCAAGGGCTGATAAAGGACATGGCGTATTCCCCCATCCACAAATCTTTGGGCATCGACCTTATCAAATATAGAGAACCTACAATTATCCATTCTCCCATATGTTGTAAATATTTTATAATACGGTGCATCCCAAATAAGTGATATGTAGATCACATTAGCTCTTTCTACCGCAACGGCAATTGTGTCGATCAAATGAATCGACATCACATGCGTAATTTCATGCTCCTTAATGATGGAGACCAATTCATCTGCCTTCTTCTCATTAGCAAAAGCATCTAACAGCCTTTCCGGATATACTTCAACGTCTACCTTCAGCCTGCGCAGTGCATTAATAATGCCTTCTGTTTTAGCGGTTCCGTGTACATATAAAATTCTCATGAGTTACCTTCCACCCAGTCCAATAATTTCTTTAGTTTCTTTTCGTAAGTATAACATTCTATAACCTTATCACACCCCGCCTTTGCTATCTGCTCCCGCTCCTCATCATGCTGTAGATAGTACTCGACTTTTTCAAACAATTCCTCCGGCGTTCTATACATAACGATTTCTTTGTTTTCTTCGAACAGTTCCGCCGTTTCCACACAATAGTTTGTCAACACAAAACCTCCGGCTCCCATAATGTCGATAATTCGCTGTATTGTTCCGCCTTCGATGCCTTTTAAAGAAATATTCAGGTTGATCTTGCTACCTGCATAGACTACTGTCGCATCCTCCCCCGGTCGCACCGGAAGTCTGACTTCTACATTGCCCAGCTTGTCCGCTCCTACCTCGCTTGTGGTATGCAACACCACATGATATGCCTCGGAGAGAGTGTTTAACACGGCAATTCTTTCAATATTTGCAATTTTTCTTACCAGATATATCACTTCAAACAAATAGGTATCCTCGATATCCAGTCTGTTATCGATACGGAAATCCGGGCTGACCATCTCCATATATTTCAACATCTCTTTACTTGTTTTACCGTATATTCTGTTGATGCCATCCCAGCGAAATGCCGCCTCCTCAAAAATACTGTTAAAGTAATCTACAATAACCTGCGGCATGTTCTTTACACGCTCGTCAAACAGATTATCCTCATACAGATTACCCACAAAACAGATATCGTTGATATACTTTCCCTCTAATACCTTCTTCGCCTTTCTGTTCCACATAATAACATCTGCTTTATTAACTGCCAGTGGCTGATACAGCGTATGAGGTATCCCGGCCTTCCGAAATCTTTCATTATCCAGCCGGTCGAACACAGAAAACCAACAGTTATCCATTTTACCAAATGGTGTGTATATCTTAATATAAGGGGCATCCCAAATCACCGAAACGTACTTGATCTTTGCCTGGTACGCCGCCATAGCCAGATTATAGATCAGATGAATGGACATCAGATGGGTAATCCGGTGTCGCCTGATATATGCAACTAATTCTTCCGTCTCCTCATCATTCAGGATTGAATTATCCTGAACTTTCGGATATTCTTCCACTTTATAGCCTAATTTCCGCAGAGTAATCGGAATGTCCTTCGTATGCGCCATTCCATATACGTATAAGATCCTCATCAATATTTTCCTCGCATAATTTTTCTGTTCGTATCACAACATTATCGTATTTTTCCACTAGTTATAGTATAATAAGAGAATCAATAAATGTAAAACAATAAATACATAGGAGCTCATTATTTCAATGAATATTTTACTAATCGGATTTGAACATGAAATCGACTTTGTCTACCAAACTATTAAAAACAGAACTTATATAAAGGAAACCGTCCTCTGGGACAAAAACGGCGGTCCCGATTGCCTGACTTACGAATTTCTCTCCCAATTCGATTGTATTATTATCGCCATCATAGATTCAGAGACTTCCGAAAACTTATTTACATTAGTCAGCCTGATCCGGGATGATGACTCGCACATCATTGATTTCTATCGTTTATACCAGGCCTGCATGCCATTTATGAAAGCCGATCGTATTATGACCAATCATCCTGAACAAAAGTACGACGGTATGATCCTTGGCATTTCTCACGCAGAAGTGGGACTGATCCCACGCTGTTTTGACGGCAGTTTCTGCAATCTTGCAGTCACTTCTCAGGATATTTATTTTAATCTGAAAACACTTGAATACTGTCTTGCCAATTATCCGGAGAAGATCAGCAATTTGAAATACTTGATCTTAGACCTCTATGACTATACCTATTTCAACTATGATACATCCCTCACTAAAAATGTCGTGAATTACTATGATCTGGGCGGATATATCGGTGCCCATAACTTCGACAGGAATAAACATTTTCGCGTTACTTTTGAGACTGTCATAGCTGACATTTTCGCTGACAGGTTTCACGGCATTACGGATCCCATGGTATCTCTTTGGAACGAATTGTTTCCGAATATTTACACACAATATGACTACCTCGAATTTCCATTTATAACCACTACCTATCTCAGAACTAAAATGATACAAGATAAAGATATTGAAAATTATTATGCCAATACAAGTATCGTAGAAAAAATCTTTCATAATACCATTCAGGAGAATATACAACATTTCTATGCGCTGTTGGACTTGGCATACCGCATTGCTCCCCAAACAAAAATTTATCTCATTCTGCTGCCTCGTAATTTCCAAGCACAACAAAAGGGTAATGCATTGTATCCGCAGTATACCCAGTGGAAGGAAATGTTCGAAACAATCCTTGAAGAAGCAAATAAAATATATCCATTCACCTATTTAAACTTTAAAGACCATGAAATATCTAAAGAGATGAAATATTACTATGATGTATCACACTTTAACTATTACGGCGCAGTCACTTTTTCAAAATTACTTAACAGCATGATAAAAAATTGAGCTTCGCGGGGTTGCGAGATTCGCTTCGCGAACTCGAAGTTTGCCAAGCAATTTCCTATAGAATAAAATAAACGGAGATCATCAACATGTCCATTCAAATATATACCGTCACTCATGTACCTTTTACACCGCCCAAAGATCCGGTCTATGTTCCTCTCCAGGTGGGACGTGCCCAGAATCCGGATTACGGATATACAGGCGATCACACCGGTGATAATATCTCGATGAAAAATCCATATTACAGCGAACTGACCGGCCTGTACTGGATCTGGAAAAACAACATGGAGGCTGATTATCTCGGGCTCTGTCATTATCGTCGTTATTTCTTGAACGCTACCGGAGAACTCATGACAGAATCCGAATACATGGATATTCTTTCAAAATATGATGTAATGATAGCCGCCCCGCAGATTGGACAGTATGATTATCGCACCATCTATGCGCGCGCCCACGATATTCGGAACTTAGAACAGACCGCTGTCATCATCAGAGAATTATATCCCGACTACTATGCCGATTTTCAAGATGTCATTGACGACAAACGCTGTTATGTAGGTAATCTGTTCGTTGCCCCCAGATCATTGTTTAGTGCCTACTGCGAATGGCTTTTTACAATATTCGCAGCATTGGAAACCAGAATTAATTCGGAGGGCTATGACGACTATCACAAGCGCGTCTTCGGCTTTCTGTCCGAACAACTCTTATTCGTATGGATCAAGCACAATCATCTGTCCTGTTATGAGGCTCCCTTCGGGCTCAGTCAGGAAAAGGCGGAGACAATAGAACTAAAAGCGGCCATCGGAAAATATATATACAACAAAGATATTTCGGGAGCTTATCAGTATCTTAATTCTGTCTTAGACCAAAGACCGGATCTGTCATTGGAAATGTCGGATTTTAATCAGGACTTAAAAATAATCGAGCACATTATCAACGTCTGCCGTATAGAGCAGGAAGCTGCTCTCCCTACCCTGTTAAATTTTTCTAATGATCTTTCCGTATTGATCAAGCACTTCCGTCTTCTGCTGACCATTCTGGAACACATTCATGATGGCACAGTTGCAGAAGATGAATTACGGTATTTAACTGACTGCAAAGTATCCACTAACGCAATCATCTACATGCTACAGAACTTCAAACAATTTACTGACGATCCTGTCACTCTTTTGAACCAACTGGCTGTGGTGTATGCGGACACCGGAAACAACCTGACATCATTGTCATTTCTCGAAGAAGCGTTGGCTATACAAGAAACCAATCAGGCAACTTTATCTAATATCGTTGCTGTACTGCAAAATATGGGACAATATGATATGGCCGCAGAATATCAGCAGTTTCTGGATGAAAACTGTACCTCCAAGAAATTCGTTGTTTTTACAGGCTCCGATATTCCTATTCTGGATTACATCGCCGAGCAATATCGTCAAGCCTTACAAACTCTCGGTCATAAAGTTTACATTTTTGATAAACATAACTTCGAAGCAAGTATGGAATCCCTGCTATCTTATCAGAAACAAGGACTGGATGGCGCTTTCGTCTTTAATAATGCCTGCTTTCAAATGCGGCTGCAATCCGGTGAGAGTCTCTGGGATCTCTGGAATATTCCCTGTTACAATGTTTTAGTGGATCATCCTATGTATTATTTTGATACCTTGGATCATGCTCCCGCTTATGGCATCGTGGTTTGTGCAGACAAGTATCACGCAGAATATATTAAGCGCTTTTATCCCACTGTCCGAAATGCCGTATTTCTTCCTACTGCTGGCGAATGCCTTAAACCTTACAAGGATTTAAAACCATTTGCCGAACGTCCAATCGACGTACTTTTTATCGGGAGCTATAAATACCACGATGATGTACCCTATGATGCATTCGCCAGACAATTGGAACAGGAATTGATTTCCCACCCTTACAAAACTTTTGAAAACGCGGTCTCAGGCTGCCTTGCAGATCAGCAGGAAGATCTTTCATCGGAAAAGCTCAAACTGCTGATACAGCAATATCGCTTTATCGACGTCAACACTACCGCACTGTTTCGTCAGAAAATAATAGAGACACTTGTCGGTGCCGGAATCTCTGTGACAGTGTATGGAAACGGCTGGGAAGATTTAGAAATATCGCATCATCCTAATTTCATTTATAAAGGATTGATCAGCCCGGAGAACGGAGTCAAGCTAATGGAAGAAAGCAAGATCGTCCTAAATCACATGGCATGGTTTAAATACGGTGCCAGCGAAAGAATTTTTGAAGCTATGCTGCAAGGAGCTGTGGCACTAACGGATGAAAGTGAATATTTAAAGGCACATTTTAAAGATTCCGAAAATATTAAATTCTTCAACCTAAATCATTTAGAAGAACTGCCGCAGATAGTTCATCGCCTGTTATCCGATCAACAACTATCCGAATCTATTATAAGAAACGGATACCAATCAGCCTCCCAATCCCACACATGGCTGAACCGCTTACAGAAACTGCTGGATACAAAATGAAAGTATCCGGCAGACTTCTTATCGCCCTATGTTACAGTTCTATATCTCTGTTTAACAGCTCATTAATCTCCTCGTACAGATTGTTCTTTACAGCCACATCCAGAATTTCTTTTTTTACCTGATCCATCATTCCCAGTTCTGTTATTTCCTGCCGATAGAGTGAAACCATATAACATCTTGCAATCAAATACCACGGTGTATTCGTAGAGACGCTTCCCTCCGACTTATGAACTTCTACCAGAACCTTATCAACAAATGCAATCTTCCAATTCTTAGCTATTCGCAGAATCAGCTCCCAATCTTCCAGACAGTGCAGCGTTTCCTTAAATCCGCCAGTCTGTTGCAGACATTCTTTGCGAACAAGCATAGTTGGTGTTCCTATTACATTTTGAAATAATAACGGCTTAAATAACTCTCCTTCTAATATCTCTTTCACATAATCTTCATGCGGACATACAAATCTGCCGCTGCCATCTCTCAAAAGTCCTCCCATCCTGCAATATACCATTCCGGTCCGCTTAGAAGAACTCAACATCTTCTTCATCTGCAACTCTAATTTATTCGGCAGCCATTCATCATCACTATCCAAAAAGGCCACATAATCATATTTCGCTTCCTGTATTCCCACATTCCTCGCATGTGCAACTCCTTGATTCTCCTGTAAAGCAATATACCTGATTCTGTCATCCTGCAGTCTTGCTACGACTGATTCTGTTCCATCCGTGGAACCGTCATCCACTACAATCACCTCATAAGCCGAATAAGTCTGACGAAGAATACTACGAAGCGCTCTTTCTATTACATTTTCCCGATTATATGTTGGCACAATAATACTTACCATAGTTTTCATGTTATGTCTTTTCCTTTCAAAACCTCTTATTGGCAGCACCATTTAAAAATAGGGGTTGGCATAAACCAACCCCTATTCGGTAGTCTTGCAATAAATTCTGACCGATCAGTATTAGCCAAGTAAGGACAGTGCCAGCTGGTT
>CAMWMS010000006.1 GCA_947175435.1 uncultured Lachnospiraceae bacterium
ACAGAAAGAGTACCGGTGGGCTTCTGGTTTCACTTTGCACCGGATAATTTGTTTGATGACAGACCGGAGATCATCAGACGGAATGTAGAAGGACATTTCAAATATTATGACGATTTCCACCCGGATTTCGTGAAACTGATGAGTGACGGTTACTTTCGGTATCCCAATCCTACACTGGAAAAAGTGGAGACGGCAGAGGATCTGAAGAAGGCGCAAAGCGGGTTGGTGGATTCGTGGATCGAAGCGCAGACGGCGCTTGTCAAAGAACTGACGGATCGCTTCGGAAGTGAAGTGCCGACATTCTATAATATTTTTGCACCCGCGACGGTCTTAGGATTTTCACTGGAGACATCGGGTAACAAGCTGACACTGGCGGAATTGATTAAGGAGAATCCGGAGGAGCTGGCATATGCCTTAAATGTCATTAAAAAAGATCTTGCCAAGCTGGCAGTCAGCATTATTACGCAGGGCAAGGCAGACGGCATTTACTTGAGCACGAAGAACATACAGGATGAAGCGGTCACGAAGGAAGAGTATTGGAAGTATGTTACTCCCAGCGAACAGGGGGTTCTGAATGCGGCGAACGCAGTCAGCGACTATAACCTGTTACATATCTGCGGCTATGAGGGAGCAAGGAACGATCTTACCGTTTACAAAGACTATGATGTAAAGGTGATTAACTGGGCGGTTGTTGTAGAAGGGGTTTCTTTAAAGGAAGGTAAGGAATTATTTGGCGGACGTGCCGTCATCGGCGGATTTGCCAACACGACGGAGGGCGTTCTTTACAGCGGAAGCAAGGAAGAGGTTGAGAAGTATACGCGCGAGTTGTTAGACCAGGCAGGGACAACAGGTGTTATTTTGGGAGCGGACTGCACGATTCCGTTGAACACCCCTATCGAGAGACTGGAGTGGGTCAGACAGGCGGCAGCAGATTACGCGAAAGCATAATCTGGCGTCAAAATAGCATAAAAAGTGCAGACCGATAGGTAAAAAATTATCATGGTCGGCTAAAACGATATTATGAGAGGAGATAACATTATGAAAAATAAATTATACAGACAGACAATCAGAAAGATTACGGCATTGGGAGCAATAGCTCTGGTGGGAATTGGTGCGACAGCATGCGGTGATGCGCAGGCAGCTTCGGGAGCTGCGCTTCAGGCGGAGGCGAAGGAGACAACTGGGAATAATACAGGAGGAGCAGACATTTCGGATGACACAACTAACACAGTCAGCAGTACGGATACGGCAGGAGAGGGTGTGACCAAGATTACGGTCGCCCACACGCAGGCTTATAAGCCTTATGATTTCATCAATGAGAACGAAGAGTCTGACGGTTATGAGGTGGCAGTTTTAAAAGCCGTGGACGAATTGCTTCCGCAGTATGAATTTGAGTATGTGGGAACCACAGACGACGATCTGCTGATTGGTGTAGAGTCCGGCAAGTATGATGTAGGCACAAAAGGTGTATGGTGGACTTCGGAGCGTGAAAAGAAATTTGTTTTCCCGAAACATTATATCGGAAGCAGCATTATTGGTATCGTCATTCGTAGCGAAGATGCTGATCAGATTACAGATCTGGAATCTTTCGCAGAGTACAGCGGCAGTCTTGTTCCCATCGGTGCACAGAACGCACAGTATACGATTGTGGATAATTACAATAAGACTCATCCGGATAAACAGATCGATCTGATTGCAGGGGATCAGTTTGAGGTGGCGGATGCTTACCAGTGGGTACTGGAGGGAAGATATGATG
Source organism: uncultured Lachnospiraceae bacterium (assembly GCA_947175435.1). Lineage (GTDB taxonomy): Bacteria > Bacillota > Clostridia > Lachnospirales > Lachnospiraceae > UBA3282. Next base: position 1,757 of record CAMWMS010000006.1, read on the forward strand.
CTTATATCAATATCAAGACTTCCTTTGAGGCAAGTGTGGAAGCAGAGGACGGAGAGTATCATGATTATCTGGATCGGCTGAGTTACATCACTTATGAAGGAATCCCTACATGGCCGCTTTTTAACATCAATAATCAGGCGCTTGCGGACGCATATGATGAGGCATGGGAGCAGCTTGAGGCGGACGGTACGTTGGAGAAACTCCAACAAGAATATTTTGGCTACAGTCTGTTTGACTACGTGCCTGAAGGATATCAGATCGGTGATGACCTATGAGACCATTTCATCCATATTATATAATTGAAGTATTGCCTGTACTGATTCCATATCTGCTTGTTACCGCCGGTATTGTCATAGGAACGGTTTTCTTCGGAAGCCTGCTTGGCATACTGCTGGCGGCGGGCAGAATCAGGCGCGGAAGAGTGGGAAGGGTGATCGCGAACATATATATCTATGTGATACGCTGTGTGCCGTCGATTGTGCTGTTGTTCCTTGTTTACTATGGATTGCCGGAATTTCTAAATGTATTCGGTGTTGATATCAATAATGCAGGCAAAGGATTTTTCGTGATCACGACGTTTTCCATTCTGTTTGCCGCTGCCATGGCGGAGGTGTTTCGCTCTGCCTACGAAGCGGTGGACAAAGGGCAGCGGGAGGCGGCGGTGAGCATCGGGCTTACGGAATTCCAGGCATTTCGCAGAATCGTGCTGCCGCAGTGTGTCAGGGTTGCGATTCCGAATTTTACAAATGCACTGATCAATCTGATGAAAGAGGGATCGCTTGCATATACGATAGGATTGATAGATATTATGGGTAAAGGACAGTTGATCATTGGACAGAATCAAGGCTCATATAGTCTGGAAGTGTATCTGGCGCTTTTCATTTTGTACTGGGTACTGACAGTCGTGATCGAGAAGGGCGCGGGCTTGTTGGAAACGCGCTTACAGTATTGCAGAAGGACGATTGCATAAAGGAATATTGTAAGGAAACGGAACGAGAAGAAATGAGGTAGAAGATGAAACTGGACACAAAATTTATGTTAGAGACGTTCATAGATGTCTTAGGCGGTGTGCCTGTTACGCTGAAGATCACGATTGTGACGCTTCTTGTTTCGGTGCCGGCAGGATTTATGATGGCACTGTCGAGAGCAGGAAATGGCAGGATTGGTAGAAGGATCATAATAGCATATGTGTCCCTAATACGTGGAACACCGGTTGTATTGCAGATCTTGTTTCTGTACAGTCTGCTTCCCACTTTGCTTAATTATCTTATCAAAGAAATTTTGGGACTGGAATATAATATTTTTCGGTTAGATCCCATTCTCTATGCCTACAGTGTATTTATTCTGAATACAACGGCGGTGCTGTCGGAAGTGTTCCGGTCGGCGTTGTCCACTGTCAATCAGGGACAGATGGAGGCGGCATTGTCCATCGGGATGACGAAAACACAGGCATATATCAGAATTATTGTCCCACAGGCACTTGTGGCGGCGCTGCCGAATATCTGTAATACCACGGTCAGTTTGTTGAAGAGCACTTCGCTGGCTTTTATGATGACAGTCAGGGATATCACAGCGATCGCGAAGATAGACGCTTCGTTCGGGTATAATTATCTGGAAGCATATCTGGTTATTTTCTTCGCATATATCCTGTTATGCAGTCTGGTGCAGGGAGTGTTCTATCTGACGGAGCACAGTGTCTCTTCGTATCGGAGAGAAAAAGCGATTCGGAAAGCGCCGGTTATGCAGAACGGATAATGAATGCGGAAAATAAGGAAGAGAATGTAACGGTGAGGGCAGGTTCGCGCTTTTACCGGATGACATAACAGTGCAGGGAGGATGAATACGATGTTGGAAGTTAAAAATGTACATAAAGCCTTCGGGCACAATGAGGTGCTTAAGGGTGTGGATATCAAAGTGGATAAAGGTGACATTATTGTCATATTAGGTCCAAGCGGTTCCGGAAAAACAACATTTTTGCGATGCTTGAACTTTTTGGAAAAAGCTGATCAGGGAACCATGGACTTTGACGATATTCATACGGAGCTAAAAAGCGCTTCCAAGAGTGTTATTACAAAGGTGAGAAGGAAAACGGCATTTGTATTTCAGAATTATAATCTTTTTCAGAATAAAACCGCTATTCAGAATGTAATGGAGGGATTGACCGTTGCACGTAAAGTTCCGAAAGAGGAGGCGCGTCAGATCGCGCAGCAAGCCTTGGATAAGGTAGGACTGGAGGATCGGTACGATTATTATCCGTCCCAGCTTTCCGGAGGGCAGCAGCAGAGAGTGGGCATCGCAAGAGCTATTGCAGTGAATCCGGATGTATTGCTTTTTGATGAGCCTACTTCAGCGCTGGATCCGGAATTGATCGGTGAAGTCTTAACAGTCATGAAGAAGCTGGCAAAAGAGGGCGCAACCATGATCATTGTTACCCATGAGATGAGTTTTGCACAGGAAGTAGCCAGTAAGGTGATCTTTATGGACGGCGGCGTGGTCGTGGAGCAGGGCAGCGCAAAGCAGATTTTTACTGCACCGAAAGAAGAGCGGACATCACAGTTTCTGCATAGGGTGTTGAAAGATTATGATTACGTAATCTAGTAGGTATGGTTTCAGCTATATTCTGTCACCATGTGAAATAATCGATAAAACATTTTGAAAAGTATTGACAATCGTCCAAACGAGTTGTATGATAATCCTATCAAAAATCTTTTGTGAAAATCTGTAGCCTTGTCATGATGGATTAGTCAGACAGGTATCTTTGGCAAATCGCCAACATTTTCACAAGCAATTAATGTTGGCAGAGCCGGGATATCTGATTTGTGATTGTGTGAGCGATGTAACAGCGAAAGGTTGAATTGTTGCGGAGCGATCGTATATATTCTGTTTCTGCCGGAATGGAGGAATGATGGATTATACGAAGAAGAAACTTGAAGACATGGATGTTATGGATGATTTCCTGATGGGGCAGTTGGCGGCGGATGAATCCTTTGGCACGGATTTTTGCCGGTTGGTCATATCCACACTGCTACAGAGGAAAATTGGGAAACTGCGAGTCAGTACACAAAAGGTTCTCGCTGCGTTGACACCTTCTCAGCGTGGAATACGGATGGATGTTGAAGTGGAAGAATTGGGTGAGTTTGAAGGTGGCGAGAAACCGGCGGTCATGAATATTTATGATATGGAACCGCATTTGTATAAAGGTATGGATATTCCGCGACATAACCGTTTCTATCAGGCAAAGATAGACAGCAGAGGATTGAGGAGTGGGGAGAAAGACTTTTCGAAACTTCCAAACCTGTATGTTTTGATGATTCTAAGCTTTGATCCTTTCGGGAAAGACCGTATGGTGTATACGATTCGGAATCAGTGCGAGGAAGAGCCGGAGTTGGAATATGAGGATGGCCTAAGGTTTTATTATTTTTATGCAGGAGGTACATATGGTGGGAATGAAGCAATTAGGGCGATGCTTACCTATATGCAGGACAGTCGGGCAAAAAATGTAACAGATCAGGCAACCGCTGAGCTTCACAGCTATGTGAGCAGGGTGAAACTTCTACCGGAGGTGAGAGATGCGTATATGAAGTGGGATGAGTATATTTATTACATGCAAAAGGAAGAGAGAGAAAAAGCAGCCATTGACACGATGGTGCAGGATATTCTGGATATCTTGGAAGAGTATGGTGATATTCCCGAACATGTGAAGAGTCGGCTTGGCGAAACGGATGATAAAGAAATATTAAAGAAATGGCTTAAACTATCTGCAAAGGTAAACAGTATTGAGGAATTTGAGGCTGGAATGCAGCCCGTATAAGCTAAAGGCACACATGGAAACACATAGATAACCGGGGCATGAAGCAATCGGCTCCTGCTCCGGTTGTATGTGTCCGGCGACGCATATCCGGGTTCGGCGGATGATACGCACCGCATAATTTGGCAATCATATTTATTTGTTTTTTCTACTGCGCATTTAACGTATCAACGATTGACATCTCCCGAATTTTCTTAATCGGACCGTGTATCGCCAGAATCACGGATATCATGACGATTCCAACAATAATACCAAGTTCTGCGGTCGGCAGGCTCCACGGTTCACCCCAACGATAGGATACCAGAATCTCAAACAATTTCTTGTTTAGTGCAAGTCCCAGAACAATACCGCAGATGCCGCCCGCTACTGCATAGGTTGATGTTTCGGCGATGATCATTTTCTTAAGCTGTCTGTCGCTCAGGCCGATGGCACGCAGTCCGCCGTACTGTTTCATCCGAGCCTCTACGCTCATGGCAACACAGTTGATGATATTGCAGATGGTGACCATGGCGATCAGAAACAGAAAGCCGTAGATAAACAATTTAAACGAATAATTGGCTCCCAGCACACTCTGTTTGTCGATGCGCTGGTCGGAGAAGGTGCACCCTGTCCCCGCCAGAGAGCGCATTGCATCTACATCATCGTCGGTGGCTTTTCCTGTCAGTTGAATATCGATGATGGTATAATCTTCGGCTCCCGTCAATTGTCTGAATGTATCTTCCGAACAGATGATGATGTCGCCGTCCGGCGTGTTAAAAGGGCATTCCGATACCATTCCCGTAATCGTTATTTCCGTGGGCTGTCCGTCGATCATGAGGGTTACGGTGTCACCGACTTGTATTTCGGAGTGATTATTATATTGAGGAGCTGCCACGATGAGGCCGGTTCCGAGCTGCTCCTGCACTTCCTGCAAAGAGCCGTCGAGAAGGTATTTTTTTGCCCACTTAAACTGATGTTCTTCATAGGAAATCAACATTGTCGTATTTTCCCTGCCGTTTGTCACGGTGGGAAGATCGTAGGCAAACATCCTCCCGAATGCCCTTTTGACAACAGGATTATCCTGCAATACGGGTATCAGAGAACGGTCTACCGTGCATGTGTTATCCGGACTTATCACAGAAATGTCCGGCGACCACGGACTGAGCGCCTTGATTGAATGCTTCATGAAATCAACAGTCGTTGAGAAGGACAGGAAAAGTATGATGCTTAGGGCAAAGGAGCTCACCACCAGCAGAAAGTTCTTGCGGCTTGCTTTGGCATGATGGATGCCCAGTGCCGTGTCTACTTTGCAGAGGGTAGTGTTGGCTGCCCTGCGCACGGGTAAAGTGTCGTTGGCATTACCTGTCACAGCCGCTAGCGGAGATGCCTTGGAAGCTCTCTTCGCCGGTGCCCGGGACGCCAGAAGTACGGTAAGCATTCCGATGATAACTCCGGCAGCTATGCTGGGCAGGCTGATGGCAAAAGCCGGCATGGTGGCAAAATACATGGGACTTAATGCGCGCAGAAGGGCGCACAGTACCCAGATGACAATTATGCCGAGAACGATACTGGCGGGGATGGCATAAGTACACAGACTCAATGCTTCTCTGTGGACTAACCGTATGATCTGTTTCGGCGTGGCACCCACACAGCGTAACATCCCGAAGAATTCCGTCCGTCCGGCAATATTGCTGTTTAAGCTGCTGGCAATCATGAGGATGCCTGCCAGTAAGACCAGCATGGATAAAACAGCGGCGGCAGCATAGATCATCATCATAAACAGGTTGCCTTCGTCGCTTTGACCAAGTAATCCCAACAGCATTGCCTGTTCACCTACCTGATCGTGAGACAGATGAAATTGTTCTTTAATGTCGTCTATCGATTTCCGTATTGTGCGGGGATTGCGGAACTGAACGAGAAAACAGCTGTCATAATCGTCAGGTTCGCCGTCAACAACACCGGGAAAGAAATCGCGGAAGGCGGCAGTGTTCATGAATACACCGTAAATGTCCTTTCGTAGGACCATGGGCAGGTCGTCGGCAAAACCGGATATGATGTAGGGGTATTCCATTCCAGCGGCATCACGAATGGATATCTGATCGCCGATGGTAAGTCCAAGTTCGTTTTTGACATTGCCGCTTACGAGCACTTCATTTTCTTTCTGTGGAAAAGAACCTTCGGAAATGGTATCGGCATAGATGTCTGTCACCTCGGCTTCATCGCTTCCGCAGATTACCACGTCTTTATCGGCTACTTTGTATCCCATATCCAGCCGATAATTCAATACTCCGTAGCAGGAGAGTACCTTGACATCCGGGCGTGCGGCAATCAGTGCAGCTTCCTCGTCGCTGATCTTACTTAAGACGATGTGCCAGTTGCCGTCTTCCTGTTTCGTCTTGAGAAGCTGGCTTTGTATATACATGTCTGCCATGCCGAATATGGTTGCCACGAGGAAGACCGACAGAAAAATGCAGAAGATTGACATACGATTCTGTTTTCTGTGTGCTTTTGTATAAAGTGGAACGAGTTCAAGATAATTTTTCATCTCGGTAGCCCTCTCCTTTCCCACCTGTTTTACCCAGATCTGTCAGGCACCCGTCTGACACGCGAAACACTCTGTCCGCGGATACCGCCAGGTTGTTGTTATGTGTGATCATGAGGATGGTCTGCTGGTAATGTCTGGACGCCTTGATGAGCAGGTCGAGCACTTCATCGCTGTTTCTGCTGTCCAGATTGCCGGTAGGCTCATCGGCCAGAATCAGTTTTGGTTTTGTGATCAGGGCACGGCCGATGGCAACGCGCTGCTGTTGACCGCCTGACAACTGATTCGGAAGATGGTGTCGTCTGTCTTTCAGTCCTAAGATGTCCAGCATTTCTTCGATGTCGGCAGGATCGGGTCTGCGATAGTCGAGCAGAATAGGGAACATAATGTTCTGTTCTACGTTTAATTCCGCTACCAATTGAAAAGATTGGAAGATGAAGCCGATATTCCGTCTTCTGAATATGGTGCGGTCTTCTTCTTTCATGGTAAAAAGGTCGTTTCTGTCGATGAGGATGTTACCGGAAGTCGGGGTATCGAGGGCGCCGATGCAGTTTAGCAGGGTGCTCTTGCCGGAGCCGGATTCGCCGACTACGGCGCAGAATTCACCTTTTTCTAGGGTGAAAGATACGTTTTTCAGGGCGTTTACCTGGGTTTCGCCTTTGCCGTAGGTTTTACATAGGTTGTGTACTTGTAAGATGTTCATGGTGATGTAAGTTCCTTTCCGGCAGTAGTTGGATTGTGTTTGCAACATATGTATGCTTCGATGATTTGGGTGGTATATGGTGTAGGATATAGGCTGAGAGGGCAGATTGCGCAAAATGCTCTCTCGTGTCGGGCTTCGTCATATGGATTTTCTAAAATATTCCGGTAAGGTTGTGGAAACGGACGCAACCGCCCGCTACTCGCCATCCGAGCTCGGAGCGGGCTTTTCGGGACGTCCGTGTCCCGAAATTGCTGGATAACTTACGGAATATTAAGAAAATCTCATATTCCTACGCAGGACACGAGAGAACATTTTGTGCAATCTGCCTGCGGTAGGTTATTTCTGTATGCCGATATTTTTACCTGAATCTTTACTGCCTACGCGTATCTTAGCAAGTATATCTTACAGACAGGTGAATTTTATCTTACAAGTTTGTAAGGTGGGTAGTCATGATGGGAACAGCAGAGTAAAGGTCGTTCCTACATGGGACGTGCTCTGGACGGAAATCATACCGCCCTGTCCTTCTACGATAGATTTAGCAAGCGATAATCCCAGACCGATGCCCTGTGTGCCAGAAGACTTGCGGCTTCGGTAGAAGCGCTTAAAGATATGGTGGATATCTTCGGGAGCAATGCCGCTGCCGTTGTCGGAGATCATGATCCGGGTAGTGACAGGGGATGTGTCCCACGAAATATGGATAGTGCCGTTTGTGTCTGTGTGGTCTAACGCATTTTTGACAATGTTGCCGATGGCTTCGATTGTCCATGAAGGGTCGCAGACAAGGATTTCGGCAGGGGAACCCTCCGGTATAATTGTTTTGTCCTCGCTCGCGGCGTGGGTCGTCAATTCGTTTACTGCGTGTGAAATCAGCTCTGACAGATTACAGATTTTCTTCTCAAAAACGATACTTCCGGCGTCCAGGCGGGTGATCTTAAGCATGGACTCGATCAACTGTTCCATGCGATTTAGGGCAAGTTCTGTTTTCGCCGTAAATTTCTGTATGACTGCAGGGTGGTCGGGTTCATTTTCCATAATTTCCTGATACATGGAGAGGGCCGCAAGGGGTGTCCGCAGCTGGTGGGAGATATCGGAGATCGTATTGCGTAAGAAGATTTTGGATCTGTATTCAGTTTCATTCTGTGCCTGAAGCATGGTGGCAAGTCTGTCCACAGAAGAAAAGACTTGGTAGATAGTCCCTTCGTCTGTCTGTGGCAGACGAAGGGAATAGTCGCCGTCAATATAATTGTCAATGATGGAAAAGGCATGGCGGTATAGCCTGTCTCTTTTATGCAAAAAGAGCAGACTCAGGCCAAGAAGAAGCAGGCAGATCGGGAACAGGGCAGTCAGCGCGGAATACCATGCGCGTTTTTGGAAAACGGCAAGATGGGGCAGAAACTGCGCGTCCAAAGAAGATTGCATTCCGAGTTTCAGGAGAAGATCAGAGCCTTCTTGTGTGCGATTGACGTTTTTGCCGGTGAGTGCCTTTGCAACGACAGTTTCGGGAACTCCTTGCTCGATCAGCGAGGAGGCAACGGATTCGTCGTGGGACAGGAGCATGGTTTTGGCGGAGTTGGTCAGCTGCCTGCAGAAAAAAGCGGCTGTCATAAGGAGTAGGAGGCAGAAAGCAAGAAGGAAAGAGTAGTATCTTCTGATCTGACGGTCCTGCATGAGATTAAGAGGTGCTCTGTTCATGTTTATTTATCATGCCTTTCTTGATGTTTGTATGTTATCTGATGTATGGTATAATATTAGCGCCGCTTATGGCGGATTATGGTTTCCAGCGATATCCGAAGCCGCGGACAGTAGTAAGATGTTCTGGGTGCGAAGGATCGGGCTCAATCTTTTCGCGGAGCCGCCGCACATATACGGATAATGTGTTGTCATCTACGAAATCGCCTGCGCTGTCCCACAATTCGTTCAGAATAATCTCTCTGGTAACGACTTGGTTTGCGTTTTTTACAAGCAGAGTGAGCAGGCGGTATTCTGCCTTGGTCAGTTCTATGGACTTGCCGTTTAGTGCTACGCGGCTTGCCGTAAGGTCAATCGTGAGGCTGCCGGAGATAATGACGGACGAATTAGTGATTGTAGCTTGGAGATTATTCCCAGGTACGGTGGTTCCATAATGGGCAGGGGCAGATGGTACATTAAGCGTTCCGATGGGAATTTCATATGAGGCGGAAGGTGAGTGCGTCTGTGTGGAGATCTGGGTCCGCCGCAGCAGAGCGCGGATTCGTGAGCAAAGTTCCCCGATCTTAAAAGGCTTCGTGATGTAATCATCACCGCCGCAGTCAAGCCCTCGTATGATATTCACTTCTTCGTCGGAGGCGGTGAGGAAAATAATAGGAATCTGCTTATTTTGCTGCCGAACCTTTTCACAGACTTCAAAACCGGTTCCGTCGGGAAGGGTGATATCGAGAATAAGTAAATCATAATGACTAGATTGGTCAATTGCACTGTTCAATGCGTCGCTTACGGTGCGGACGGTTTCTATATCGAATCCGTTCTTTTGCAGGGAGTATTCCAGTCCGTCTATGAGGCCGATATCGTCTTCCAGTAGTAATATTTTAGTCATAGGATATGCCTTTCTTATATTCTTCACCCCAGCTATACATTGCATCAAGAATCGGGCGCATGGACTCTCCTAATTCGCTTAAGGCATACTCTACGCGGGGTGGCACTTCGGGATAAACGGTTCTCGTGATAATACCGTCATCTTCCATGGCACGCAGGGAATCGGTCAATACTTTCTGGCTGATTCCTTCTAAGTCTTTTTTTAATTCATTAAAACGCCACGGACGGGCGAGAAGGTTTCGTATGATCAGGAGTTTCCACTTGCTGCCGATGATAGATACCGTAGTGGCAACGGGGCATTCCGGTAATTCGTCTTTGGTCTTCATGGCATGATACCTCATTTCATTGGTTTCTTTTTGCTACTTATACTCTGATTATAGTGCAGTATTCATAAAATAACAATGATGGAAGTACTGTTTCAAAATTTTCAAAAAGTGACTTGTTATTTATTTTTCGTGCACTGTATAAACTTTTGTTTTTGCTATGTAAATATGTATATTTTTGGTATAATAAGGCATGAAGTTATACTAAGAGATGAAGATATACTAAGATCATAAAATACATGATCTAAGTATATCTATATCATCTCTAAGAAAATGCGAAGAGCATGCATTCTCCGTGGGTTGTAAAAGTGTATGATGAGATGACAGCCTGGAAACAGCGTCCGAACCGTTCCGCTTTGGAAGTATCCGGTGTAAGACAGGTATTTAAATTTCAATGAATATTGTAATTATTATAAGTAATAAGAAAGCAAACTGCTTAATACAAACTTATAGGAGTTGAGATTTATGGTCGAAGAAATAATTCAACAGCTATTTTCAAAATACCCCAGTAGTATATATGGATTTACGAGTATCTCATATAGCTTGTATGCAAGTCAATATAAGTCGGCATTAGTGTTTGCAGTTCCCTATGGAGAGCAACTTACGATTAAAAATTATACAGAAGAAAGGTTCGAAAGAGGAATCCAGGATGCAAAAAAAATAATAGAAGAAATTTTAGTACAAATAGAAGAAATACTTAATGAGCATAAGGTGAAATATTATATTCCGCCTGTAGCACAGAGCAATGAAGAAGAATTAGTTGCTCCGTTTTCATTTAAGTATGCTGCGGTTAATGCCGGATTGGGTTGGATAGGGAAAAATGATGTTGTCATTACGGAAAAATATGGACCAAGAGTAAGATTGTCTGCAATCTTGATAGACAGTCAATTTGGATATGGGCAAAGAATAATAAAAAGTAATTGCCCGGATTCGTGTATAAAGTGTGTTCAGATTTGTCCGTATAATGCACTGCATGATGTGAAATGGAATATTGACGCATTGAGAAATGACATTATTGACTATCAGTTATGCAACCAAAAAAGAAGTTTGTATATTAAAAAGCATGGAAGAAAAAATGCTTGCGGTCTTTGTATGGTTGCCTGTCCGATTGGAACATAAGATGTTTTTAACCAGTTGATTAATATCGCAATTACAATAGAATAATTCAAGTAAAGTCGGAGCGTATAGAAATTGGTCTATGCGCTCTATTTTTAGTGTATAGGAGTTTCTTTTTGATAATCAGATACTCCATTTGTATTAATGAAACAAGGCATAGGTTACTTTTTTGTAACTATGTAATAAAATTGTGCGTACTTTTATATTCTGGCTACTCTTGTTAAGATGAACTTGTCGAAAGGCAGAATATAAAACATACAGGAGGATTGGTTATGGCATTATCAAATGTTGCAGAATTTGCAGGAAATGTAAGCGCATGCGGAGCAAGTGACAAGCCGTCTGCATGTGGTGCAGCGTCACCGGAAGAGAAACCGAGTGCATGCGGAAGCGCGTGCGGAGCAAGCGATAAGCCGAGTGCATGCGGAGCGGCAGCACCGGAGGAAAAACCGAGCGCATGTGGGAGTGCATGCGGTGCCGGAGATAAGTAGATTATCAGCTTAATACCGGCTAAGGAATGACTCAGAGTCGGTCATAACTGGGAGCCGGCTCTGAATCATGACCGGATATATGGGCAGATATATGACGAGACATTTGAAAGGACTGTAATATTCATGAAACCTTATTTTGCTTTTCAATGGCATATAACAGATTATTGTGACCAGAGATGTAAACATTGTTATATTTTTTCAGAAGGAAAATGCAGCGAGCTTCTGTCCATGAGTTTTGATAACATGAAAAGGGTTATTTCCAATATAGAAGATATGTGTGAACGCCTAGACCGCACACCCTATTTTTATATCACGGGCGGAGATCCCATTCTGCACCCTGATTTCTGGGAACTTATGGAGTTGATGAAACAAAAAGGCTATAAGTTTACTATTATGGGAAATCCGTTTCATTTAACGGATGAGGTGTGCCGCAGGCTGAAAGAATGCGGTTGTGAGAAATATCAGATGTCCATTGACGGTATGCGGGAAACACATGATTACTTCCGAAAGCCAGACTCTTTTGATTGTACGGTGGAAAAAATAGCGGTTATCCGCAATGCGGGTATTAAGTGTGCGATCATGTCTACGGTATCGGGAACAAATATAAAAGAAATGCCCGATGTGGTTGATCTGGTTGTAGAGCACAAAGTAGATATTTTTGCTTTCGGAAGATATTGTCCCACAAGCGAAGAAAAGGATACGGGAATTCAGCCGCTTGTATACAGGGATTTTCTGGATAAGCTGTGGCATAAATATGAGACATACAAAGAGCAGGGAGTGAACACCTATTTCAATTTGAAAGATCATTTGTGGACGCTTTACCTTTATGAAAAGGGACTTTTCCGGATTCCGGAGTATGCCAGGAAGGATATGGTTTACGAGGGATGTCATTGCGGCATCTGCCACATGACAATACTGCCGAACGGCGACGTGTATGCATGCCGGAGATTTGAAAGTAAAGTCGGGAATGTTTTTCGGGATACACTCTATGATATTTTTATTTCAAAAGAAGAAATCTATCGGGATTATGATAAATTTGAAAAATGCAGCAAGTGTGAACTGAGGGGTTTTTGCCGCGGCTGTCCTGCCGTAACCTATGGGACTACGGGAAACTTTTACGGAGCAGATCCGCAGTGTTGGAAAGAAGTAGAGTAAGGTAACAGTTTAATCAGGTCTACGCATTTACTGCGCTGACCGTGCAAAAGAGTGGGGTTGTAATGACGAATGAAGTGTTAGAGAATATGATGACGAGAAGAACCATCCGCCGTTTCAAGGAGGAGCAGATCAGCGAAGAGGAATTGCAGGCTGTATTGGATGCGGGTATGTATGCTCCAAGCGCAGGCGGGAGACAGAGCGTGCTGTTTGTGGTATCGCAGAACAGGGAAATGAATGAAAAACTGGGAAGGATCAAACGAAACAATTCTACGGTAAAGATGTCAACGGACACCGTATACATTTCAAAAGAACAGCCCAGTATCGCCGATGATCCTAATATTTTCAACGCTTTTTATGACGCGCCCACGGTCATTACATTGTTTGTACCTAAGAATTTTCTGTTCGCTCCCTACGATGCCAGCGCTGCAGCAGAAAATATGCTGCTTGCCGCGCATTCCATTGGTTTAGGCGGGTGTTATATCGGGTCTGCATGGGAATCGTTTGCAGATCCGTATGGACAGGATGTTTTGCGGGAATGGAATATCAGAACGGATTATTTTGCGGCTCTCCATGTCCTGCTAGGCTATCCGAAAGACAATCAGGCGCCAAAGGCGAAGGCGCGGAAGGACGGGCGGATTATCAGGGTGAACTGACAGACCGGAAGGAGGATGGAAAATGGATTTGAGGACTTGTCTGCAAAAGCTGCAGTATGTAGGAGTATTAAATTTTGCAACCGTGGGTGAAGACGGATCACCGCAGATCCGTAATATCAGCGCCATACATTATGAGGAGGACGGATTCTATTTTTTTACTGCTAGGGGAAAAGATTTTTGTAAACAATTGCTCGGTGACGGGCGGGTTCAGGTACTTGGATATACTAAATATAAAGAGATGATCCGGCTGTCCGGCAAGGCTTATCCTGTGGAAGCTGACATGCAGGAAAAATGGATCGATACCATATTTGCGGAGCAGCCTTATCTTGCAAATGTATATCCCAATGATACAAGAAAAATCGGTATCGTGTTTGCCGTCAAAGATGTGACGATCGAATATTTTAATCTTGGTGTGAACCCTATTTTCAGAGAAACCTATACGATGGGTAATGCACAAAAGGCAGAAAAAGGTTATCATATAACAGAACGATGTATCGGCTGCGGAACCTGTCAAAAAAACTGTCCGCAGAAATGTATCAAAAAAGGGCAGCCATATTATATAGAACAAAACCATTGCCTGCATTGCGGAAGTTGTATGGAGCATTGTCCGGTACAGGCGGTCATATCAAGAAAAGGGTGAGAACATGTTACTTATGCGGTCTAAAGAACAAAACACAATGAGTATGACAAACGAAATATCAGCACTCCGGCAGGCGATAGAACAGGCGGAAACGGTTATCGTCGGCGCAGGTGCAGGTCTCTCTACGGCGGCGGGGTTTACTTACAGCGGAGAGCGTTTTCAAACATATTTCGGAGATTTTGCTTCAAAATACCATTTTAAGGATATGTATGCAGGAGGTTTTTATCCATATGACAGCTTAAATGAGCATTGGGCATTTTGGAGTCGGAATATTTATGTAAACCGATATATGAACGCCCCGAAACCTGTTTATGAGGATCTGCTTGCGCTGGTAAAGGATAAAGACTACTTTGTGATTACGACGAATGTGGACCACTGTTTTCAGAAAGCAGGATTTGACAAAAAAAGATTATATTATACGCAGGGGGATTATGGATTATTTCAATGTAGCGAGCCATGTCATGATAAAACATACGACAATGCGAAAACTATATATGAGATGGTGAAGGCACAGGGGTATCAGATTGGAGCAGACGGCAGTCTGTACTTGCCCGAGGATGTGACTGCAAAGATGTCAGTATCTGACGAATTGATTCCCCGCTGCCCAAAATGCGGTAAGCCCATGAGCATGAATCTGAGGGCGGATGACACATTCGTGCAGGATGAGGGATGGTATCAGGCAACGGAGCGGTACGAAACATTCTTAAGGCGGCACCGGGATACAAAAGTGCTGTTTTTGGAATTAGGTGTGGGATATAATACCCCGGGCATTATCAAATATCCGTTCTGGCAGATGACGGCAGGAAATTCCAAGGCGATTTATGCTTGTATCAATTATGGAGAAGCCGTCTGCCCACATGAGATTGAAAAACAGTCCATATGCATTGATGGGGATATTGGGAAAGTGTTGAGTTGTTTTTAATATGTTTTTACGAGCTTACTTCGGGAAAATGCAACAATTATCAAAAATCCGATGTAATGAGAATTAAATGGAGCATGTTTATTGGGATGAAAATGGAGAGGTGGTGCGTAATATATACAACGCACTGGGCATTATTAAATATCTATTTTTTCATATGCCAGTCTGGGGTAATCATCCTCAATCACATAGATCGTCCCACAATGAACAAATCCGCATTTATTCAGCAGATTCTGCATGACCTGATTGTCACCGTGGGTATCCACGCGCAGGTGCCCGCATTGCTTAAACGCCCATTCGATGCAGAAATATCCGATACCATTCACAGTTCCGTCGCCCGCTAAGCGATGAATCACACCATATGCAGAGTCTGCCAGCCATGCACCGTCTTCTATTGTATGGTAGGTGGGCTCAATATCTTTGCCCTGCTGAAAGAAAAAAGTGCCGACAATCCTGTTTTCATGGGTACAGACATAGCTGCATCCGGCGGCAATATCAGAATGAATCAATTCTTCCGGTGGCCAGTTGGTTGGTCCCCACTGGTTAGGGTTGCCGTGTTTAGCCATAAAATCTCGGGCATATTCATAAATCTCCATAATCCGGTTGAAATCTTTTTCGGTTGAATGACGTATTTCCATCTTGCACCTCCGCAAAAATATCTTTCTATCACTTCAAATTGCTGATGACAGTAATTGCTGTTTTAGCAATAGCGCCGATATCTCCTGTTTTTACGGGCACATCTGCCAGAAGGGCAAACTGATACTCTTCATATTCCCATGAGGCAAGTACCTGTGTACCATCGGCAGAGCGTTGCACTTTGATATACACAGTTTGTCCTGAGGAAAAAGTACCCTGCCATGTTTCGGTCAATGTTTTATCGTATACAATATCCGGGAGATCCGGCATTCCGTCTCTGACTGCCAGTAATTTGCAGTCAGCATCTATAATAGCATCGTGATAATCGATTTCCATATGATCTGCATCCGGCTGGCTGTATGCAATGTTCTGTATCCAGTTTGAATTTCCCGGCAGATCAATAGAAATCCCGAATGTACTGAACATGTCCTGCGGGTCGGGTGCCGATTCCGCAAGGCTTATGGAGATCAGTTCACCAATTGCCGGGTCTGTTTCCTCAAAAGAATCCTTACAGGTTACGGAGACAATACTGTTGATACGGGTTGTCCAGTCTGTCTCATCATCGGGCAGCACAAAGAAGATACGAGGATAGGGAAGTTCATCGCCTATAGGCTGCACCAGAATAAGTGGTTTCACGCTGTCCGTTGTATTCTCAACGATAACTCCGGTAAATGTTATTGTTTCCCCTTCGTCATACAGTGTGTCTGTTGAGACAAATTGATTGGATGTGTCTGCTGATTCTACCCCAGCGTTATATTGTGCATTCGATTTTTCAAACTCATTATCATGTGGCACATTCGTTGTTTCAGACATATCATCATATGGGACACCTGTTGTTTCGACTGACGTATCTGTTTCGGGGTTAGTCAAAAAGCATACCGCAACTACCAAGCACATGCCGGCAGCACCGAGCACGACCCAGAATGCAGGTCTTCTGTAATGCAGGACATGCTTAACTCTTTCCTTTACCCGTCCTTCGCCAAAAGCGAGAGGATAAGACACACGCATTCCTCCGGGCATACTATAAGAAAGCAAGGCACGACAGTAAGCTTTCTTATCGTCTAAACTAATATTTTTGACAGCTCTTTCGTCGCAGGCCAATTCGATATCCCGACAGAACAAACTATAAGCTGCCCACACCAGCGGATGGAACCAGTACACCGCCAACAACACATAACCAAACGGTTTCCAGACATGATCGCCTCTTTTCAAGTGCGCCCGTTCATGGGCGAGTACATATTTTGTCTGTTCCGCATTCATACTCGAAGAAAGGTAGATCCGTGGTCTCACGACTCCCAGAATAAAGGGAGACTTTACGGCGTCACAGACCCAGACATGATTCTGTAAAGGTACTGCTTCCCGTATCATGCCGCGTAGCCGTAGAAAGCTTACAAAAGCATACCCAAGCATAGCAACAAGTCCGATTACCCAGATGATACTTGCCGCAAACGCCCAGATATCCAGCGGATTAACGCTGGCACCGGGTGCGGGCGCAAAAGTCTCACTGATCATCGGATTTAACATACCATCAATGGCGGGAATGCCGCTGTCGATGGAGGGTTCTGGGGCGTATCGGACAACATCCGGACGTACTGTTTCTGCACTCGGGATCAGGCTGAATGCGCTTTCAAAAGTAAACGGGCATATCAGACGGACAGCAACGACCGCCCATAATGTGCATGCCAGCCACTTCGGTGCTTTTTGCAGGAGAAAACGCAGCACGATAACTGCCAGAATAAGCCAGCCTGCCGCGATACTCATATTGAATATTTTGATAAATACTGTTTCCATTCTTATCACCATGTCTTTCATGTATTATATCTTATTTGCTTTTGATAGAATGCGCTTCGGAAAAACAGTCTGTCACGCCCGATCTATGATTGCCCTGATCTTATCAGCTTCCTCGGGAGTCAGTGCATTGTCTCTTGTAAAAGCTGCAATAAAAGCGGGAAGCGAGCCGTCGAAGGTTTCTTCTACAAATTTTCTGCTTTGCAGGGAATCAAATTGTGCGCGGGAGATCAGGCTGGTCACTGTTCCGTTGTTATTTTCAAATAAGCCTTTATTGCACAGTCGTTTCAGAACTGTGTGCGTTGTCGTTCTTTTCCATGAAAAAGCTTCTGCCGCAAGTTTTACCAATTCAGAGGAGGTGACTGGTTCACGCTCCCAGATCATATCTGCAAAACGGGCTTCTATTACCCCAAGTTGTAGTTCTATCATAGGTGTTTTCCTTTCAGAAGTTATTACTTTGTTGTGAAACTACTTTGTGTAGTCTGCATGCCTATAAACAAAGACTACATCATATAGACTGTAGTGTCAATAAGAAAATTTCATGCCCAAAACAAAGTGATTTATATCATTTCTATGTATAACGCGATAAGAAAGCACGATAAGAAAAATGGAAAAAAAAACGTTGCTGAGAATAAACTATAAAACGGAGGTGGATTTTATGTTAACCAAAATGGAGAATACATATGCATATTGTAACAATACAGAGGCAGCTTCAGGTTCCGGCAGTATGGACAAGACGGCAGCAGGGAGTCAGACAGAGTCTGGCGGTAAGACAAACAGGAGTGCAGCCGAATACACCAGAACTTTGCAGAAAAAATACAGCTATATGAATACAGGGACAACTTCAATGAAAGGAATACCCACAACAGTTTCCGTATCACATGCTTTTCTCCAAAAATGTGCAAACGATCCGGAGAAAGCAAAATATCTGGAAGAGAATCTGGCAGCGCTTCCGGATTGCGTAAAGTCGCTTAAGAATTTTACGAAAACAATGCCGGGCAGCCCGACAGTGACCTATGCGGCTTATTTTATAGACGAGAACGGTAATATTACGGCAATAAGCGGATGTACGAATGATCCCGATGGGAAGATAGCCAGAGAAAATGCTGAGCGGATGGCAAAAGAGAAAAAGGAGCAGGAAGAAAAGCTGGCAAAGAGACAGGCAGAACAGAAGGCGGAGGAAAGGCATGCCGAGAAACGGGCAGTTCTTGAAAAACTGGGGGAAGAGTCAGCAGAAGGAGAGAGATTTACCGTATCTGCTGACGGTGCAGATGTGAGGAGTGTTACGCAGAGACTTATGTCTGCGTCTTTGGGAATGCCGACCTCTGCTGTGTCGGGGTTTTCTGCAAGAGCGTAGCAAAAATGCGGTGACAAGCTGTTTGCTACTCTGTAGAGTCTTTTGGCGTAATTTCATTCCATAGAGTAAAGCCCAGAATCAAAGCGCCGCCGATTACCTGCATGATGGTCATGCCTTCTCCTAAAATCAGAACAGATACAAGAACCGCCACAAGCGGGTCAATATAACTCAATATGGCGGCTTTCTGTCCCGGCAGTTCTTTGAGAGAGGAAAAGTATAAACAGTAGGTCACGCCGGTATGGACAAATCCGACGATCAGCAGGCAGACCCAGCCGGTACCGTTAAGGCTGGAAAGTGTGACTCCGCTCGTGAATCCCACATAGGGAATCAGAACAAGAATTGCAGCAATAAATTGCAGGAATGTTCTGTGGATACCTTCCACCTTCTTAATAAATTTATTGAGCAGAATAACCGTTGCATAGAAACAGGCCGCACCAAGGCCAAAGAGAATGCCGATAAAATGATTATTTCCGGCCGACAGATCTCCGAGACCCGTAATCAATACAATACCGAGCGTGGACATAAAAAAGCAGATCCATTGCTTTCCCGACATTTTTTCCTTAAATAGAACAGGGCAGGCTACCGTCACGATGACCGGGGCAAAGTAATAACTGAGGGTCGCAACGGAAACAGTAGTGTACTTATATGCTTCAAAAAGCAATATCCAGTTAAAGCCCATAGCCACACCCGACAACAAAAGAAGAGGAATCTCTTTCTTGATTTCACGGAACGGGATTTTCTGTTTTGTGGCAGACAGAAAAGCGGCAATCAGTAGTGCCGCGAGGATTGCCCGGTATAGAGCAAGTTCCCCGGAAGATAGGGCAATGTTTCTCACAAACAGGCCAAGTGTGCCGAACACTGTCATTGATATGATAAGCATAATTCTCGGATTCATAAATCTCTTCATAACACTTACTCCTCAATATGAATAGCTGCCACTGTCCACAGTATTGTAAGGCATAAACATGGACAGCATCAACTTTTTATTTTGAAATTGCAGAAAAATTGTGGGCATTGATTATATGTTGAAAACAACGAAAGCATGCGATATACTTACGTGGAAGTTTTCGGGATAGCAAATTTAATGCGCATAGTAATGAGGAAAAAAGAATTGAAAGAAAAATCAATAGAAGAATTAATAGCTGAATTGATGATGACATGCGGTTTGGGAAATATTATTTTCCCGATTGAGTCAGTGTCTGGCGGTTTATTACATAGAATGTACAGAGTAACAACAGATCGTGGAATATATGCGGTTAAACACTTAAATCCGGAAATAATGGGTAGAAACGATGCCCTTGATAACTATGGACGGGCAGAAAAAATCGAACATATTTTGGAAAATGAAGATATTCCTATTGTACCTTCGATAACCGTCAATGGTCATAAAATGCAAAAAGTAGAAGGGCACTATTTCTATCTATTCAAATGGCAGGAAGGACACATAACGGATTGGAATAATATTTCAAGTGACGAATGTAATATAGCCGGGAATATTCTCGGAAGGATTCATGCAATTAATCCTAAGAATGTTTCCCATCAGGAGCCTGAATTAAGCAAGATTAATTGGTGCGAGTATATCTATAAAGCGAACGAAGAAAAAAGCGAGATTGCCTCGCTTTTGGTTGACAATGAGAAGCTTTTGATCTATGCCGAGAAGGAGTTAAATAAGGCAAGAACTTCTTTGCCTGATATAATCTGTATATCTGACGAGGATATGGATCCTAAAAATATAATGTGGGATAACGGTAATCCATGGGTAATAGATTTAGAATGCCTTGACTACGGTAATCCGATATCGCATGCACTTCAACTGGCACTTCAATGGTCGGGAATTGTAACTTGTAATATGGACATTGACAAGATGGTTGCTTTTTTTGACGGTTATTTGGAGGCGTATGATAATTGTTTTCGGGCGTACAGCGATGTATTTGGGGTGGCATATACATGGGTAGAATGGTTAGAGTATAATATTCAAAGAGCGCTTGGAACATGCATTGATGAAACAGAAAGAATGATGGGAATTTCTGAGGTACGAAACACGGTCGAGAGAATAAAGTATATCCGGAATATTGAAGAAGAAATCAAAGACGCTTTAGATTCCCGGTTACATCAGGTTGAGGCTGGCAGAGTATAAAGGCTTTGACAGGGCATAGTGCCCTGTCATGATGTCACATAGAGGTAATGAGGCATATCCACGCCACGGTAGTGTTTGGTCCAAGTGTCCGTTATGGTCATTCCGTTTCGGATGGCCACATTCTGAGAGGCTGTATTCGTATCCCTGATAATAGAACAGACTTCTTCGGCATTCAGTGTTTCAAAAGCATATTGCTTGCACGCCGCGGCCGCTTCAGTTGCATAGCCCTTATGCCAATAGCTCCGCCTGAAAAGATAACCTATTTCAAGCACTTCCTTGTCTTTCCATGGCTGCATCGTAAGTCCGCATTGCCCGATCATTTCGTCGGTTTCTTTTAAAATGACTGCCCATAGACCAAAGCCCCATTTCTGATAACGGGAAATCTGCCTGTCAAGCCACTCCTGAACTTCCGCATCGGTGAAAGCCCCTTCATAAGCATACATGGTTTCTGCATCCTGCATTATTTTGCATAAAGAGTTGAAGTCGGATTGGTTCATTTCGCGTAGATATAATCGTTCGGTTTTAAGTATCATAGTGTCCCTCTTGTAAATTTATGGATTCATGTTTTTGGCGGACAAACCAGGAATTTACAGCTTTTTAGTAAAACAGATAATTCTGTTTGCTTCCGTAAAATTCATAGCCATGTGAAAACGGAAGCTGGTGTCATTGTCGATTTCACAGTCACTGGCAAATTCCTTACAGCCTTTATTTTTTGCCCACATCTCGCACTCATTTAGTAACTCTTTAGCATATCCCCTGTTGCGATAGCTTTCCATAATAAAGATTCCCTCTAAGTATCCGACAGGAGTTGTTTCGGTTCCTTCCACATAATCACGCCGTAATTGACACTGTGCGAAACCGACGGGAATATCGTTTTCGTATTTCAGAAATATTTGAGCATCATCTCCAGAAAGAAGCTCTGAAAACTCACTCGCTAAATTATCAACAGAATTGTTATTCCATAGTAAGACTGCTAACTCAGCTATGATTCTTGTATCATTTTTTGAGGCTTTTCGTATCATCTTTCTTCCTCCGAAATATCGATTTGCCGTTCTCGCTGACATTGAAATTAATTATAGCATACATTAAGCAGATGATGTAGAATTGTTTAAAGAGGTTAGAAGGTTAAAGTAAGACCGAACAATGTAGCAAATGGGAAAGCAGAGAATTCCATATCCAAGAGATATAACGTAAATAACGAAGAAGCGGGAAGTAGTCAACCTAAAAGGAGTATCATGATTGAATTATTAAAGGATAAAAAAGTAATCTTTTTTGATGTCGGATATACACTTGATTACCCTGCGTCGGGGGATTGGATGTTCACCGATAAATTTTATGAACTGGTGGATGGTAAACTTAACAAATACAGTTCCGATGAGATACAAAGCGCCAGAAATAAGAGCCTTGAGTATCTGGAAAAAAATCATTTATTACGAACGGTTGAAGAGGAATATCGTCAATTTATTCATTTTTATTCGGAAATCTCCGGAGATCTTGATCTCGGCTTGACGGAGGATGAAATAAAAGAGATTGCTTTCGATCGCACTTATAACATGAATAATTATGTAGTCTATCCTGATGTTGAAAAGGTTTTGAAAGTGCTCTGTAAATCATATAAGCTCGGAATCATTTCGGATACATGGCCCAGTATTGATCAGCAGCTTCGTGCGATCGGGGTAGCAGATTTTTTTGCAACACATACTTATAGCTGCTTCTTGGGAACATTTAAACCGGATGAAAGAATGTACATAGATGCACTTAATAAATGTGGCGTTCCGGCGCAAGATACAGTATTTATAGATGATTCTCCGAAGAACCTGGAGGGAGCAGAAAAGCTTGGCATAACTCCGATACTTATAGCGGCAAATCCGGCTTCGGATGTTGATTCGCCCTATTTAAAGATTCGTTCTTTGTCCGAGCTACTGTATTAGCCACGCCATTTTTCAACCACCCTCGTATAATTCCTTTTTTGTACGGCTTTGCCGATGGGAGAAAACAGCACGCCGGCGGCAAGTCCGATTACCCATACAAATTTCCAGCTGATGACCGGGCCGATGAGAATAATTGCGGCAATTACGATAAGCCAGTACAGCAGCTGAAATTTAGCGTTCTCTTTATTCAGTTCGCTCAATACGTCTGTGCTCTTTGTGGTATGTGGTGCATTCTCGATGAATTCGGCTGCACCGACAGTACCGGAGCAGGCACGAAAGTCCGCACTGCATTCGGCCGCTGCTTTTGCATATGCGGCGTTGTTCAGAATCTCCCGTACGGCAGCTCGTATCCCTTCAGATGAATCGTCCCGTAACAGTATTCCTGCACCGATTTCGGTAACTCTTCTTGCTACGGCACATTGCTCGCCGGTCTGTGGATAAAGAATCATCGGCGCAGCCATATACAGGCTTTCGGAAACGCTGTTCATTCCGCAGTGGGTGATAAAAACATCTGCTTTGGAGAGGACATCAAGCTGATTGACATACGGATATACACTGATATTGACAGGAAGAGTTCCGAGAAGTTCCTGATTCATTGCATTTCCACAGGAAATAATCACATCAGCATTGATATCCTTTAATACGTCAATACACTTACCGTAGAAATCCGGACGGTCATTGATCACGGTTCCCATAGAAATATAGATGAGCGGCCGCTCTTTTTCTTTCCCGGGCATAACATTTGTAAATACGGACGGACCGACAAAAGCATAGTGCTCTGAGAAGCTCTCTGCATAGGGTTGGAATTTCCGTGAAGTATATACAACGGAATCCGTATTATTGTCACTCTGCACAAGGGAAAGGGCGTTTTTTACATGATAACCGTAAGGCTCCAGTTTTTTTAGTTCTTTAGAGATTTTCGGAAGACCGAGAATCATGTCTGCCAGCTCTTTCGGGCTGTTTTTCATGTACTGTGAAGACATCTGGTTGAAGGCAAAGGTGCTGGTGGATACGACCATCGGTATCTGATGTTTCCAGGCGCTTAGTTTTCCCCAGAAGCAGACGGAGTCTGTATAGACCACATCCGGATGAAAAGACGCAAACTCCTTATTCAGAAAATCGTCCATGTTTAGCGTAATGCGGATATCCTGTATCGTCATTTCGGTGGTGGAGACTTTTTTCAAACCGGCTTCTTCCTGCGCGGTCAGTTCCGGCAGAAATGAATCGCAGGGTATAAAATCTGCACCGGTGGCTTTGATTTTTTCTTCAAATTCGTTGAAAGAATAGAAACGGACTATATTTCCGCGCCGCACAAGTTCGGCGGCAACAGGGAGCATAGGGTTTGTGTGACCATGTGCGGGTATGCAGAAGAATGCTATTTTTTTCATGTCTCGTCACCTTCTTTTCCGTTAAAAGCAATGCCGAATAGTTCGGCAAATGCTCCTTTGGGAGGAATGGCAATGCCACGTTCCTCGTCACCGAGCAGGAGGAGGGTATCTCCCGGTTTAATTCCAAATATGTCACGTGCCTGTTTTGGGATAACGATCTGTCCTTTTTCTCCGACTGTAGCTGTCCATGCGTATTTTCCTTTAGGTGCCGGCATTTTATTTTCCTCCATGAGTATAATTTGTATAACTAATCATACTTCGTGTAAACAAAAATGTCAAATAAAACAGCGTGAGAAAAATTTTATGTTACATATGGTAATTGCATAAACTGCATAGTAAAATAATAGGCAGAAAGGATAAAAACAGGATGAAAGCAATTATAACAGATTTGGATCGTACTTTGCTTCGCACTGACAAGACAGTGTCAGAGTATACATATACTGTACTAAAAAAGTGCCATGATAGAGGACTCATTCTCATGGCGGCAACCGCCCGTCCGGAAAGAGCTATTTTAACCTATCATAATAGAATTAACTTTAAAGCGATAACTACATTGAATGGTGCAAGGATTATCTTGCCGCATAAAATCATTGAAAATGGTATTTTACCTTCCAGTGCAGAGAACATTTTAAATAAGGTAATTATGATACCTGATATAGTCTTGTCACTAGAAACCGGCAACGGTATTTTTTCAAATGTTCCGATTCCGGAATGGAATGCGACAGTTTTTAGTGAATTTCCTACCTTGCCTACAGAAAGCATTATATATAAGATACTGCTTAGCAGCAAAGATGATAATATACAGCAGGAAGTCAAGAAAGCTTTGACCGCAGATACTTACATGACGGTGGCTGAGGGTAAATTAATACAGATTATGAGTACTGCAACAACTAAATGGAATGGAATCAAAGCCATGTTGAAAGCGGTAGGTTTGAAACAGAATGAAGCAGTATATTTCGGAGACGATAACGATGATATAGAGGCGATAAAGAATTGCGGCATGGGTGTTGCTGTTTCTAATGCCATTGATGAGGTTCTTGATGTGGCAGATTTTATAACGGAAAGTAATGATCTGGATGGCGTAGCCCGATACATTGAGAAAAATTTATTATAATGTTTTATGTGATTTTGTTTCCTTTAAAAATCATCAAATCACAATCGGAATATGCAGAGGTACATATGCGAAACGATATTTTAGATAATTTGCAAGGCGAAATATATGACAGATGCCGAAAACAGACGAATAAATTCGGAATAGGCTGTTACTATCATATTGTTGCGGTAGTTAAAAATGCAGAAATTCTGGCAGAAAAATACGGAGCAGACAAGGAAATTGTTATGATTGCGGCCTGGCTACATGACATCGCCTCCATTACAGATTATAGTTTGTATGAACAACATCATATACATGGAGCAAAAATGGCGTATAGCATTTTAAAAGAATATGACTACGATGAGCAAAAAATTGCATTGGTACAAGAATGTATTAAAAATCACAGAGGCAGTGTAAGTCTGGAAAAAAGCAGCATTGAAGAATTATGTGTTGCGGATGCCGATGCCATCTCACACTTTGACAGTGTACCAAGTTTGTTGTATTTAGCTTACGCACAGAAAGGTATGAGCATTGAGGAAGGTAAGGAATTTGTGAAAAGTAAATTGACAAGGAGTTTTCAAAAATTATCTGAGGAAAGCAAAAAGCACTATCAAAATAAATTTGAAAAGGTCATGGAAGTCTTAAACTAACAAATTCCTCCGTTACGATCATTAGCAATCCTATTGTGATTTTAATTATATTTTTAATCATCCGAGATCCTCTTTTCAAGTTCCGTTTGCACCAACACTGAAAGTATAGCATGTGCCAAATCAGCTCGCAATGTTGCGGTATATCTGTCGCATATATATAAAAATGATTCATTATTACCGGACTTTCTCTTTCTTACTGATATGGAATCCTGTTTTCAAATACAGATTCACGGCGTTCTGATTCCATTCAGCTACATGCAGAACGATTTCGTCATAGCCCTGTTCTCTTATATGATTCATTCCCCATAATAGCAATTTCTGTCCAAAGCCTTGCCCTTGAAATGCTTTATTAACGATCAGATCATCTACTTCATTATCGTAACAGGAGACAGCACCTATGATTATTCCGTCTTGCAGGTAAAGAAAAGTATCATTTGTTTTGTTTTTCATCTGAGAATAGTCTGAATAAAAATGATATGGTTCAATCTCCAAATCTTTTCTCATCTCATAAAAGCATTCATTATATATTCGCATATATTCATTCCAATATTTTTCTTGAAAAGTGACACAGGGCATAGTTGCCGATTGCTTTAATGTTTCGTTGAATGACATTTCGTAAACGATTATTTCTTTCACCGGCACCCCTCCTGAATAATCATGTTTGCTTCCAAAATTTTAAATTCTTTTGCAATAAGTATTAGATACAGTTTTGTAAACGACATATTATATATCTTTGTATATGTTATAGTCGTTTCTCATTACAAAGCTTGTTTCCACACTTGACCTTGTCCTTGGGACATAGTTTACACTATGTATCAAAGATTTCAAAGTACATAGAGGAAAATTGTTTTGAAAATTTTAAAAAATCTTATTAAATTGCATATATTTCTGTTTCAGATAACGATGGCATTTGCGTTTTTATCAATCATTTTAAATTTATGTTGGAATAAATTCCTGTCAGAGTTATTAGATATCTTAGGCGGTGTGGCGGTTGGTGATTTTGAATACGTGTCGCATGTAGCTCTTGCTGTTTTACCGACAGGAATATTTATCATTCTCTTGCATACGATCAGTGAATATTTATCATCTTATCTGGCTTCTTATACGTGTGAGATTTTTGCACATGAAATGCGGATGGCGTATGTCAGGTACTATTTACGAGGTGACATCCGAATGCTTTCAAGAATGAATGTGGGAGAAGAGCAGTCTGCGATGCAAAATGAGCTGAAAGATATCTCCGATTATTTGAATGAAAACCTCTTTTCATTAGTAAAGCAGTTTGGCACGTTTGTCATTACAGTCGTGTTTCTGCTTAGTCAGAATGTTAAGCTGGCTTTTATTTCTGTCTTGCCGGTGTTTCCGCTGATCGTATATTGCGCTTGTTCCAGTAAGATCATTAAAAATTACACAGCACAGTGTCAAAGCAGCAAGCAAAAAATCAATGGTTTGGCAGATATGATTCTGGAATTGTTTCCGATTATTCAGGTTTATGGTGCATATAAGCTGGTCAAAGGCGCTATGGCGGAGAATCTTTCGGAATGGGAGAATACGAATGTTAAGAAAGAGAGGATTACTGCCGGTCTCATGTCGCTTTCGGGCGTGCTTTCTTTGGTACCGCTTTTGTTATTGCTTGGGGTCGGCGGGGCTATGGTGATAAACGGAGAGATCAGTATCGGGACTTTTTATATATTTATCAATCTGTCGGGGAATGTTTCAGGATTTTTGCAGAATATGCCGAGCATTTATGCCAGCTTTAGGCGGTTTGGTGCATCAGTTGACCGGTTAGAGGAAAAACTTGTGTTTGGAGAGGGTCGTTGAGGCAAGATAAGGGGAGAGACTATGAAAGAAGAAACTATGTGCGAATACGCAGTTTGTTTAGATAATATTTCGTTCACGTACGAGGGTGCTACGGTCATAGAGAATCTGTCGCTCAGAGTAAGACCCGGTGAACATATCGGAATCGTCGGGGAAAGCGGGTGCGGGAAAAGCACTGTGTTAAAGATAATTGCCGGACTCTATGAAGCTGATCGCGGCGAGGTTGTCATAGCGGGTGAGCGTTCTCCGGAGAAAATCAGGAAGCACACCGCTGTCGTTATGCAGCATAACAACCTTTTTCCACTGTCCATCAGGGACAATATTACCTGTGGTCATGATATTTCAGAAGAGGCAGTACGTATAGCCTGTCAGAATGCAAGTCTTACAGAATGGATCGAGAGCCTTCCGGATGGACTGGATACGAATGTGGGTGAGCGGGGAAATCAGGTGTCCGGCGGGCAGGCACAGCGGATTCAGATAGCCAGAGCACTCTGTAAGGATGCGCAGATTATTCTGTTAGATGAGCCGGTTTCGGCTTTGGATCAGGATACCGGACAGTCAGTATTGAATGCCTTAAATGCGCTGATGTATGGAAAGACGGTAATCCACGTTACCCATCATCGGGAAACTTTAGATCATAGTTATACGGTTTACCGTATGAAGGGAGGGAAACTGGTTCGTGAGTGACCTTGGTAAATTGATACGGGAAATGGGTGTTTGGCGCAAATACCTCTTTTTATTAGCGCTCAGGGCTCCTTATGATGCAGTCAGAACTTGGATGCTGGCGAGTCTGATGCGGTCGGTTTTTCGATGTCTGGAAGCAGATAATACCGGTTCTCTGTTGGAAATATGTATAGTATACGGATTGTTATGCATGATGTTGTTTATATATAACGGAGTGGTATGGAGTAATTATGCGGCATTTGCTGCGAGAATGGAAGTACGGCTTCAGCAAAAGATGTTTCATAAGATTCTGGGTTTACCTCTTAGACGTGTAGACAGCCGGTTTAGCGGCGAATGGATCACCAGATTAAACAGCGATATACAGGCGGCTTTTACAATGATGAACGGACCGCTGAACATTCCCCACCTTACAGTCGCTGTCATAAATACAATGGTGTCTTCTTTTTTAATGCTTAAAAGCAATCTGCTTTTTCTTGCTATAACATGGGTATTTATTCTTTTGCAACTATTTGTAAACTATAAGACGGTGCTTGAGGCTGTCCCGAAACTGAAGGAAGAGTCGCAGAATGCCATGGCGGAAAACACTTCTGCGATCAAGCCGTTGATTACGGATGCGGATACGATTTTGTTATACGATGCCGAAGAGATGATGATGAAAAAATGTGAAGAGAACAGTAGAAAAATGATGAAGATCAATATGAAGATCCATGTGCGCAGTGCGCTGAGCGATGTGGGTATGCGGCTGTTCGGGATCGGGGGATATCTTGTGATTCTGCTCATGGGATACGGATTTATTCCTAGTGGGACGATGGCGTTTTCGGATGTGGTTTATTGTTTTCAGGTCAGGGGTTCCGTTATGGCAGGGGTGTTTATGTTCGTTACCTGTTTTAATAATTTGAAGACTAATTCGGTCTGTGTAAAAAGGGTTTGTGATATATTGGAAGAATAGTCAGATGTTTATCGATAGTCGGAAGTTTAACAATTAGAAACGGAGGATGCATATGAAAGATGGGTTTATGCTGATCGGAGAAATTGCAGACTTTTTTGGTATTTCCAGAAAGGCAATACGTTTATATGAAAAGAAAGATATTATTAAGCCTGTAAAAGTAGATGATGAGAATGGGTATCGTTACTATTCGGCGGAGCAGGTACAGCAGCTTAATGCGCTGTTAGAATTAAAAGCACTCGGTTTTTCTCTTGACGAGATCAAAATGATCATCGACGGGAAAAAGGAGAAAGCGGCATTGCTTGAAATGCTTGAAAAGAAGCGGCAGGCATGGCAGGAGGCAATGAGCCTGGCAAAATACAAAGAGGAGTGTATTGGTAATATTATCAATAATGTACAAGGTTCCGGGGCAGCAGAGAAGATTGCGGAAATGACAGAGGAGGAGCGGGCGTGGCTGTTAGTAAAAATGGTATGCATTGAAGATATCAGGGCGCAGCATGCGTTGAGTGAGGCGTTGTGGGTGTGATGGATTGGCGTGATAGAGTTGTTATGTCAATGCGCGGGAATACAAAAGTCGTTCCAAAAAGTTGCACTTATAATGTCGGGCTAAAAGGACTAAAAGCATTGAAAATTAATTTTTCACAAGTGTTGCAGGAAGCGTTGTTGTAAAAAACTGGGTAGGACTTGACAAACACTCCCCAAGTAACTATATTATTTATAATAAAGAAACTGAAAGGTAACGACAAAGAGGAGTACATGACCACCGCCGCCAGAGAGAGCGCCGCAAGCTGAAAGGCCGCTTCGGAGAGGAATCATGGAAGGTAGCTTTGGAACCGGGATACCGAAAACCGTCATGGTAAGAACAGAATTGACGGATTACAGTAAGTGTCCACGCCCGATCCCCGTTATCGGATCAAGATTTTTATGAGTTGCTATGACAGCTTTTAAGAGTCGCAGAGTGAGAAACTAAGGTGGTACCGCGTATATGCGCCCTTTGCCGACATGTCGGCAGAGGGCGTAAATTTTTTAGGAGGAGAAAACCATGAGCAAAGAACTAGCCAAAACCTATGACCCCAAGGGCATAGAAGACAGACTATACCAGAAATGGATGGACAAAAAATATTTTCATGCGGAGGTTGACGAGACGAAGAAACCCTTCACCATCGTGATTCCGCCGCCAAATATCACGGGACAGCTCCACATGGGACATGCGCTCGACAATACGATGCAGGATATTCTGATCCGTTATAAGAGAATGCAGGGCTACAATGCTCTCTGGCAGCCCGGAACGGACCATGCTTCCATCGCAACGGAAGTCAGGATCATCGAGAAACTGAAAGAGGAAGGTATCTCGAAAGAAGACTTAGGACGTGAAGGCTTCTTAAAGCGTGCATGGGAGTGGAAAGACGAGTACGGCGGACGCATCATCAGCCAGCTTAAGAAACTGGGTTCTTCCTGCGATTGGGACAGGGAGCGTTTCACCATGGACGAGGGCTGTAATAAGGCGGTTACGGAAGTGTTTTGTAAGATGCATGAAAAAGGCTGGATCTACAAGGGCAGCAGGATCATCAACTGGTGTCCGGTATGTAATACATCCATTTCCGACGCGGAGGTAGAGTACGAGGAGCAGGCAGGTCATTTCTGGCACATCAAATATCCGCTCGTGGATGAGAACGGACAGCCCAGCAAGACGGAATTTCTGGAGTTTGCAACCACACGTCCGGAGACGATGCTCGGTGATACGGCGGTGGCTGTCAATCCGAATGATGAGAGATATACTTATTTAAAAGGAAGACAGGTATGGCTTCCCATTGTCAACAAGCCGATTCCGGTAGTGGAAGATGAGTATGTTGATATGGAATTTGGTACGGGTGTCGTTAAGATCACCCCGGCACATGACCCCAACGATTTCGAGGTCGGTAAGCGGCACGGTCTGCCCGAGGTCAACATCATGAACGATGACGCGACCATCAACGCAAACGGCGGCAAATACGAAGGACTCGACCGCTATGAGGCCAGAAAGCAGATCGTGAAGGAACTGGAAGCAGAAGGGCTTCTCGTTAAAATTGAGGACTACTCTCATAATGTAGGAACCCATGACCGCTGCAAGACCACCATTGAGCCGATGATCAAGAAACAGTGGTTCGTGAAGATGGATGAACTGATCAAACCTGCTGTGGAAGCCGTTAAGAATGGTGAGATCAAGCTGATTCCGGAGCGTATGGATAAAACTTACTATAACTGGACAGACAATATAAGAGACTGGTGTATCAGCCGTCAGTTATGGTGGGGACACAGAATACCGGCGTACTATTGCGATAAGTGCGGCGAGGTAGTGGTAGCGAAGGAAATGCCGGGCGTATGTCCGAAGTGCGGTGATACGCATTTTACGCAGGATCCGGATACGCTGGATACTTGGTTTTCTTCTGCACTCTGGCCTTTTTCCACATTAGGATGGCCGGAAATGACAGAAGATCTGAAATATTTCTATCCGACTGATGTGCTTGTGACGGGTTACGATATTATCTTTTTCTGGGTCATCCGTATGATCTTCTCGGGATATGAACAGATGGGCGAGAAGCCGTTCCACACGGTTTTATTCCACGGTCTGGTAAGAGACTCACAGGGACGTAAGATGAGTAAATCACTCGGCAACGGTATCGATCCGCTGGAGATCATCGACCAGTACGGCGCCGACGCACTGCGTCTTACGTTAATCACGGGTAATGCGCCGGGAAATGACATGCGTTTCTACTATGAAAGAGTGGAGGCGAGCCGGAATTTTGCCAACAAGGTATGGAATGCTTCGAGATTTATCATGATGAACATGGAGCAGGCGGAGGAGAAAACGGGCACTCGCGGATGGGAAATGTCATATGATGCAATAAGGAGTCATCTGGAGCCGGCTGACAAGTGGATATTGTCTAAATTAAATACGCTGGTTAAGGATGTAACCGACAATATCGACCATTATGAGCTTGGTATCGCAGTACAGAAAGTATATGATTTTATCTGGGATGAGTTCTGTGACTGGTATATTGAGATGGTAAAACCCCGTTTGTATCAGAAAGATACGGACGGACAGGAGAGCAATAATGCGGCCCTGTGGACACTGAAGAATGTCCTGATCGATGCTCTGAAACTGCTGCATCCTTATATGCCTTTTATCACGGAAGAAATCTTTTGCACGATCCAGAACGAAGAAGAATCCGTTATGATCTCCAAATGGCCTGAATTTACACAGGATCGCGATTTTAAAGCGGAAGAAGAGTCCATCGAGCTCATCAAGGAAGCGGTTCGCGGTATCAGAAATATTCGTACGCAGATGAACGTGGCTCCAAGCAGGAAGGCGGCTGTGTTTGTTGTCAGCGACAAAGAGGCGGTGAGAAAGATCTTTGAGGAAGGCAGTTTGTTCTTTGCTTCTCTGGCAGGAGCCTCTGAGGTAACGGTACAGGCGGATAAGAGCGGTATCGCCGATGACGCGGTATCCGTTGTGATTCCGAACGCGACGGTATATATTCCTTTTGCGGAGCTGGTGGACATCGCGCAGGAGATCGAGCGTCTGCAGAAAGAGGAGAAGCGTTTAAACGGCGAGCTTGCCCGCGTCAACAGCATGTTGAATAATGAAAAATTCATGGCAAAGGCGCCGGAAGCCAAGGTGGCGGAAGAACGTGCAAAACTGGAGAAGTATACACAAATGCTGACACAGGTGAAGGAACGTCTGGCACAGCTTGGCAAGTAGGATAATATGTAACTGTTCAGAATGTGTATCTTCGTAACTGTGAAGAACAGAGTTCTGAACAGTTACGATAATTTTATTTTTTAGGGCTGGTAAAGTCCGTGAATATGGTGTAAAGTAATATTAGGATATTATGTTTTGGGACATTAATATATTAATAGATAGAAGGTAACTATTCAGTATAGGTCGAAGCATTTACTGCTGAGACCGTAAGAATATGATTCGGCGAGCAAAATCCCATTGTCGAAGACAATTTAGGATGGATTTTGCATCGTAACTGTGAAGGTACTGAACAGTTACGAGAATTATTTTAGCCGCAGGAAAGTGAGGTGAGTCACGTGAGCGGGGTTATGTTTTCGCCGGAACAAATGGATAAATTGAAAAATGCCATGAACAGAGCAGCGAAACCGGACACAACATCGACATCGATGGCAGTGTCGCTTGAGGTGCCGATATCGGATACGAAACAGAGCGATGGATGGGATTCCCATGGAACGAATCTGGCGAGAGGCACTTATCTGCGCATCGATGAAGATGAGATGGCGGCGTGGCTCTATCTGGTACCTCCTGACAAGGGACAGATCTACACGAAGGGTGAGCTCATGACCTATCTGGAGAAAAGCGGTGTGGTCAAGGGATATCACAGCTCTAATCTGTCGGCTATGATCAAGAAGAAGGTTTATGAGAGGGAGATTCTGGTTGCGCAGGGCGCGGAAAGTGTGCCGGGGAAAGACGGATATTTTGAGTATCTTTTCTCTCCGGAGGAGTATGGTGTGCCTAAGATCAGGGAGGACGGCACTGTCGATTACACGAATATGAGTGCGCTGCAGAATGTAAAGAAGGGCGACAAGGTAGCGGTCTATCATTATGCGGTACCGGGCAGGGACGGTTATACGGTTCGCGGTGCGGAGATGAAGGCAACACCTGCCAGAGATCTGCCGCCCATGCGTGGTAAGGGAATTCTGCGGGAAAATGATGTATACTATGCACAGTCCGACGGTAAGATCGAGGTAAAGGACGGCAAGGTTGATATTCAGAATGTCCATGAGATCATGGGGGACGTAAATATGATCATAGGCAAGGTGGAGTTTTTCGGCGATGTGATCATTTACGGAAATGTGGACAGTGGTGTGACTATCCGTGCAGGACGGAATATCGAGATCCACGGAACTACGGGAGCCGCTACGCTTTTTGCGGGCGGGGATGTAGTCTTAAGCCGCGGTATCCAGGGCGGCGGTAAGATATCCGCCAGAGGAAGTGTCTTCGCGGACTTTATAGAGAACACTACGGTGGATGCGGGCGGCATGGTACAGTCCAATACCATTCTGAACGCCCAGATATCCGCGAAAGAAAAAGTAATCACCACGGGTAAGAGGGGATGTATCATCGGCGGATATGTTCATGGTCTGAAAGGAATCGAGGCGATGGCAGCCGGTAGCGATGTGGAAGTTAAGACAATCCTACACTGTGGGTATGAGGTGTCGGCTTATGAGAAACTGTTAGATGTGAAGCATAAGGAGAGCGATACGAAAGAAAAGCTGTCTGAATTGGTAGAGACCATGACGGAAGCACTGCGTGAGAAGCGAATGAGGGGAGCAAGTACTCCGGCGGCCACTGAGGCGAAGTTGTCCGAATGGAATAGACTTAAGGATCAATATTTCGAAGAGCTGGATAAGATTGGTCGGGAACGGGAAACGCTGGAAGAGACCATGGAGGTGAGTAGAGGCGCCTACATCAAAATCGATGGTAATATTTATCGTAATGTAATTGTCAGTATTAACGCCGAGCAGATGGTACTTGACAGGAAAACCTGTTTCATGAAATATACTGCCGATAAAGGAATTATTGAGGGTGTGGTGATTGTTCACAATTAACGACAGGATCATTGTGCGGGTTTGAGTTTAGAAGAGAAGAAGCTGGAACGGGATATGATGAAGCAAATAGACACATATCGGGAGGCGGAGGCGTATATCAACGATATTCCGAAGTTTTCCGGTAAGAATAGTATGGAGGATACCCGCAGATTTCTGGAGTATCTGGGGAGTCCGGCACAGAATTGCAAGATCATACACATAGCAGGCACAAACGGAAAGGGTTCCGTTTGTGCTTATTTGTGTTCAGTGTTAAATCTGGCTGGGATCAGTGCGGGGATGTTTACATCGCCGCATCTGGTAACGATGCGGGAGCGATTTGCGATAAACGGCAGGATCGTAGATGAGGAGGAATTTCTGGAGGCTTTTAGGGCGGTGAGAGAGAGATTGTCCGATTTGCCTGAGGAGTTGGTCGCTAAGGCCTATCATCCCAGTTTTTTTGAGTTCCTTTTCTTTATGGCCATGGTTCTTTTCGAGGATGCGGGAGTGGAGTACATAGTGTTGGAGACCGGATTGGGCGGCAGGCTGGATGCTACCAATGCGGTACCGGATAAAAAACTGTGCGTCATAACCGCTATTGGATATGACCACATGGAATATCTGGGTGATACATTGTGGCAGATTGCCGGAGAAAAGGCGGGAATTATGCGTCGGGATGTTCCTGTAGTCTATTCGGTCGGGTATCAAGATGCAGCCGGGCGGATAGAAGAATGTGCACGTTCCATAGGTGCTAAAACTGTGCCTTTGCAGAGAAAGGCGATAAAAGAAATAAAGATTCAACATAAAACAATTGATTTTTCTCTTCATTTAAACTATTATGGTTATATTGGTTTTACTGTGTCCACCGCAGCGGTTTATCAGATCGAGAATGCGGCGCTGGCAGTCAAGGCGCTGGAACAGCTTAAGGATGACCGCATAACGGTGCCCGTGATGCAGGAGGGAATCCGCAGTATGGTCTGGGAGGGCAGAATGGAAGAGATCCTGCCGTCAGTGTTTCTGGACGGGGCCCACCACATAGACGGGATACGGGCTCTGTTGGATACGGTGAGATCGCAGCC